>NZ_DRGY01000011.1 GCF_011049865.1 Marinobacter antarcticus
CAATAGGCCTCGACCCGCTCGACCACTTCGGTGGGGCGACCAGTCAACCGCAGGTAACCAATGGTGACTTCATCAATCGGGAAGAAGCCACAGGTAGCGCCGTACTCGGGGGCCATATTGGCGATCGTAGCGCGGTCGGCCAGCGACAGATCGGCCAAGCCATCACCATAGAATTCGACAAATTTGCCTACTACGCCCTTTTTGCGCAGCATCTGCGTCACGGTCAGCACCAGATCGGTGGCGGTGAGACCTTCGCGTAGCTTGCCGGTCATCTTGAAACCGATCACCTCCGGCACCAGCATCGAAACTGGCTGGCCAAGCATGGCCGCTTCGGCCTCGATACCACCAACACCCCAACCCAGCACGCCCAAGCCGTTGACCATGGTGGTATGCGAGTCCGTACCGACCAGCGTATCGGGATAGGCCCATTCCTTGCCGTCCACCTCAGACGCCCAAACGCTCTGAGAGAGGTACTCCAGATTCACCTGGTGACAGATCCCCGTACCTGGCGGCACCACGCGGAAATTATTGAAGGCCTTCTGGCCCCAGCGCAGAAACTCGTAGCGCTCGCCATTGCGCTTCATTTCCATTTCGACGTTGGCTTCGAACGCGCTCGGACTGGCAGAAAAATCGACCATCACCGAGTGGTCGATAACCAGATCCACTGGCGAAAGCGGATTGATCCGCTGCGGATCACCGCCAGCCCTGGCTACCGCATCGCGCATCGCAGCCAGATCAACCACGGCGGGTACGCCGGTGAAATCCTGCATCAGAACCCGTGCAGGGCGATACTGAATTTCTCGATCCGATGAGCGGCTCTGCAACCAATCGGCCATGGCCTGGATATCGTTCTGGGTGACGGTCACACCGTCCTCGTGGCGCAACAGATTTTCCAGCAGCACTTTTAGTGAAATCGGAAGCCGGTCGATGTTTCCGAGCCGCTCGGCGGCCTTGGGCAGGGAGTGATAGTGGTATGTCTTGGTTCCTACCTGCAGGGTACTCAGCGTACCCAGACTGTTAGCTTCGGACATCGATCTAATCTCCTTTTATGTCTGCTGTACGGATGAACAACAGACTGGTGGCTTGGACATGTTCTGCGCATCAGAGAGGCGCATCGCGCGGCCGATATACCCATCATAGACAAAATACCGCCTGACGGTTCCCTCCATGTCTTCAAGCCCTCCGGGGAAACCCAGGTTCATCAAAAAGAATCTGCCACCCAGCATGGGCATTCCGGGATAGTCAGTGCTCCCTATCGACCAGGAATCGTCAGTTAACTAGCAATGCAATTGCCCACAATTCCGCCGACTGTCCCGCTGGCGCCCGTTGTTCAAGGGCTCGGCTAGTCTGGGATAGCAGGTATCAGCCTCCCAGCAGCGCCAGCGCGACGGGCCATTAGTATGAACAATGCCCAGCAGGCGCAGGGATTAAAAATGGAGAAAAGCATAAACGGCTCTGTTGATACGAGGATATATTGCCAATTGTTAACGAGCCCTTCGCACCGGCCGTGAACCTGGATTCTCGCTTTCGCGAGAATGACGGGGTTTTCGGTTGTCGAGGGGAGTAGCGAACGCACGATCTATGACGATTCCTGATGGGCCCGCCTATAACAAATCAGTCTGTCCGCGGGCCTAGTCTGGATTCTCGCTTTCGCTAGAATGACGGGGTTTTTCGGTTGTCGAGGGGAGTAGCGAACGCACGATCTATGACGATTGTTAGTTGGCCTGTCTACAACAAATCTGTCTGTCCGCGGGCCTAGTCTGGATTCTCGCCTTCGCGAGAATGACGGGGGTTTTTGGTTGTTGAGGGAGAGTAGCGAACGCATGATCGATGATGATTCCTGATGGGCCGCCTACAGCAAATCAGTCTGTCCGAGGGCCTAGTCTGGATTCTCGCTTTCGCGAGAATGACGGGGGTTTTTGGTTATCAAGGTGGGGTGCCGGACCTGTCGACACCCTACCGCATTCCACCTCGGCTTTCCCGTCACTCGGCACTTGACCAGACTTCCGTCATCCCCGCGAAGGCGGGGATCCAGAGTTTGGTCAGAATAATCGGCGCACCCAACCTGGGCCCGCCTATCCGATTTTCATGCGCCAGTGATAGAATGCGGCTTTGCCAATATCAAGGAAATGCCCATGTGCGGTATCGTCGGCGCCATCGCCCAGCGCAACATCACCCCTATCCTGCTTGAAGGCCTGCGCCGCCTTGAATATCGAGGTTACGATTCAGCAGGGGTAGCGGTCATTGCCGCGGGCAAGGGCATTCAGCGAGTCCGCGCTGCGGGCAAGGTCATCGAGCTCGAAAACTCCCTGGACGCGCTTCCGGCAAACGGCCACCTTGGCATCGCACACACCCGCTGGGCCACCCACGGCAAGCCGGCCGAGCACAATGCCCACCCCCATGTTTCCCACGGCCTGGCCGTCGTGCATAACGGCATCATCGAGAACCATGCGCCGCTGCGTAAAAGGCTCAAGGATTTGGGCTATGTGTTCACGTCCGAGACCGATACCGAGGTCGTCGCGCATCTTCTGGCCCATCACTACGCCGAGAACAACGAGCTCCTAGCCGCGCTCCGCGCTACGCTTGCCGAAATCCACGGGGCTTATGCCCTGGCGGTCATTCACGAAGATCAACCCGAAACGCTGTATTGCTCACGCATGGGTAGTCCGCTGGTAGTGGGTGAAGGCAGCGAAGAACGCTATATCGCTTCCGACCCGCTTGCCCTGTTGCAGGTCACCGACTGCTTCCGGTATCTCGAAGAAGGCGACTATGCGCGTCTGACCATGAACACGTGCGAGATCTGGGACCGCAACCACCAGGTCGTCGATCGCCCGATCAAACGCTACGAGCATTCGGCCCACAGCCTGGACAAGGGCGAGTACCGGCACTTCATGCTCAAGGAAATTTTTGAACAGCCACTGGCCATCAGCGAGACGCTGGCGAGCACACTGGGCAATGACCACGTGCTCACAGCGCTACTGGGGCCCGATGCCGAAACCCGGCTGGCAGACGTGGCCAATATTCACATCGTAGCCTGCGGGACCAGCTATCACGCCGGCCTGGTTGCGCGCTACTGGATAGAGGCCCAGGCAGGCATCCCCTGCCAGGTAGAGGTGGCTAGCGAGTATCGCTATCGTACCGTCGTAGTGCCAGCCAACACGCTACTGATCACCATATCCCAATCGGGTGAAACCGCCGACACGCTCGCCGCGCTGCGCTATTCAAAGAACCAGGGTTACCTGTCCAGCCTCGCGATCTGCAACGTCGCTGGCAGCTCACTGGTACGGGAAGCTGACTGGCGGTTGCTCACCCACGCTGGCCCAGAGATCGGCGTCGCATCGACCAAGGCCTTCACCACACAACTGGTCGCCCTGCTGTGGCTCACGACCGCTCTGGTACAGGTGCGTAACGGGATTACCGAACAGGTAACCAACAATGTCCGCGCGCTCCGCTCGCTGCCGGATGTCATTGCCCAGGCGCTTACCCTGGAGCCGCGAATAACTCTGCTAGCCGAACGCTTCGCAAACAAACATCACGCTTTGTTTCTGGGCCGCGGCACGCATTATCCGATTGCGATGGAAGGCGCCCTCAAGCTGAAGGAAATCTCCTATATCCATGCAGAAGCCTACGCCGCTGGCGAACTTAAGCATGGCCCGCTGGCGCTGGTAGACGAAGACATGCCGGTGGTAAGCGTCGCCCCCAGCGACAGCCTGCTGGAAAAACTCAAATCAAACCTGGAAGAAGTACGCGCCCGCGGCGGCCAGCTCATCACCTTCGCCTGCGAGACCATCGAGCAGACTGATGATGCCAATCATGAAACGATTGGCCTGCCCTGGGTCGAGGAATGTATTTCACCGATTCTTTACACCATCCCATTGCAACTGCTCAGCTACCACGTAGCGCTGGTCAAAGGGACGGACGTGGACAAGCCGCGGAATCTGGCGAAGTCGGTTACGGTGGAATAGGCACGAGCCAGCGAGACACCAGGTGGCAGCACCCCTCGCTCCGTCATTCTCGCGTAAGCGGGAATCCATGGGTCTGGCAGAGGCATGAGGCGCTGCGCAAAAAGCTGGATCCCCGCCTTCGCGGGGATGACGTTTGGAGCGAGGGTTGCGTATGGAGAGGGGGCTGCGTTTGAGGGAGTTGTTTTTGAGGGAGTTGTGTTTGGAGTAGGTGCGCTTGGATGGGATGCCTATGGAAACGCGGCTGTTCGAGGTGACCTCCCGCCACGCTCCTCGCTCCGTCATTCCCGCGAAGACGGGAATCCATGGGGTCTGCAAGACATGAGGTGCGCGGCGCGAAGAGCTGGATCCCCGCCTTCGCGGGGATGACGTTTGGAGCGAGGGCTTGCGTATGGAGAGGGGGCTGCGTTTGAGGGGGCTGTGTTTGGGGTAGGTGCGCTTGAATGGATGCCTTTGGAAATGCGGCTGTTCGAGGTGACCTCCCGCCACGCTCCTCGCTCCGTCGTTCCCGCGAAGACGGGAATCCATGGGGTCTGCAAGACATGAGGTTGCGCTGCGCAAAAATCTGGATCCCCGCCTTCGCGGGGATGACGTTTGGAGCGAGGGTTGCGTATGGAGAGCGGGCTGCGTTTGAGGGAGTTGCGTTTGGGGTAGATGCGCTTGGGGTAGGTTGCGTTTGAAGGGGCTGCGTTTGGGGTAGGTGCGCTTGGATGGATGCCTTTGGAAGCGCGGCTGTTCGAGGTGACCTCCCGCCACGCTCCCCGCTCCGTCATTCCCGCGAAGGCGGGAATCCATGGTTTGCAAGGCGTGGCGTCCGGCTTTCTAGCGGCTGTTAGACAACCGCTGATGGTGCTCATAGAGCAGGTCGACTATGCCGTTACTAGGATGATAACCCTGCACGGTGTCCAACAAGGTCTGACGAATGGTGTCATAGTCATCATTGCGAATGGCTTGTCGTATCGTATCCAGCACTGAAGACAGCGTTTCCCAGCGTACAAATGTCTCGTTCGCCCGGCAAATTTTCGAATGTACCGTGGGCTCGGGGTTATCCCCTATGAGCAGTTCCTCATAAAGCTTCTCACCCGGCCGCAGACCAGAAAAGGTAATCGCTATGTCGCCGTTGGGGGTCTGCTCATCGCGCACGGTCAGTCCCGACAGCTGAACCATCTTGCTGGCCAGATCGACAATGTTCACCGGGTCGCCCATATCCAGTACAAAAACGTCACCCCCCTGCCCCATCGCGCCGGCTTGAATCACCAATTGGGCAGCTTCAGGTATGGTCATGAAATAACGGGTGATCTCCGGATGTGTCACGGTAATCGGGCCACCCACCCGAATCTGATTGCGAAACAGCGGGATGACCGAGCCGGATGAGCCAAGCACATTCCCAAACCGAACCATGGTGAAACGAGTCCGATTGAGGTGCAGAGCAGCGGAAGGATCGTTCCATAAGCGCGGCGCCTGTTCATTACTCAGCGCCTGGAGAACCAGCTCCGCCATACGCTTGGTAGAACCCATGACGTTTGTCGGACGCACGGCCTTGTCAGTGGAAATCAGGACAAAATTTTCCACCTGACATTTGATGGCTGCCTGAGCCACATTAAGAGTGCCGAACACGTTATTCATGATTCCTTCGGCGACATTGTATTCGACGATAGGGACATGCTTGTAGGCTGCGGCATGATAGATAGTGCTGATATTCCACGCACTGATGACGTGCACCAAGCGGGTCGAATTTCGAATCGAGCCCAGGATTGGCACCAGGTTGATGGTCAAGCCATTGGTATTAATCCAATTTTCCAGCTCGGAATGAATTTCATAGAGCGCAAATTCGCTGTGTTCGAACAGCACCAGAGTCGTCGGGTTTAGGGAAACAATCTGCCGACACAGTTCACTACCAATTGATCCGCCTGCACCAGTGACCATTACCGCCTGCCCGCTTATGCAACGCTCGAAAAGGGTCCGGTCTGGTGGTACCGCGTCACGGCCGAGCAGATCTGCAATATCGACTTCCTGCAAATCTTCTACCTTTACCTTACCGCTGGCTATGTCCATGATGCCGGGCATGGTACGAACATGAAGCGCATAGGTCTGCAAGCGGGCCAGAACCTTTTGCCGATCGGCACGGCTGGCCGACGGGATAGCGAGAAAGAGCTCCTTCACCCCCGTTGTCCTGATCATCCGATTCATCTTTTCTGACGAATACACCTGAAGGCCGGCGACCAGGCGACCCTGCAAGGCAGGGTTGTCATCAACGAATGCTACCGCTTTATATATCCGACCAACACGGATCGAGGCCAACAGCTGCGTCCCCGCCTCCCCCGCGCCATAAATGGCTACAGGCGTCGGGCCATCCGTCTGGGCTCGTTGCAAGTAAAGCGGTATACCCGCAACCAACCTCTCACCAGCGAAATACTCCCTTGCCACCAGGCGAAGGCCGCCAATAAGCCCGAGGCTCAGGCACCAATACATAAATAGTATTGAACGGGAACGAAACACATCTATGCCGGACAATCGCATGGCCAACATCAACAAAACCAGCGCAACGAAGCTGGCAGTGATCGCCCTGAAAATACAGCGCAGAGCATCGTTGCCGAAATAACGCATAACCGCCCGGTACATGCCCATGCGTACAAAGAAGGGAATAGCGACAAGGGGTGCCAGCACAAACAACCACCATTCGCTCTGGCGAGGAACCATCCAACCCTCAGGGCCGAGCCGCAAATAGAACGCCATCCATAACGCAGCCCAGATCAACACCACGTCGACGGTGATCTGTATGGATCGTTTTTGAGCGTAGCTGAGACTGATCAGCTTTTCTTTAATCACAGGCGACCCCAGCCGCATCGCTCCGCCTGACCTGGCAACAAGAGGAAACGCCCGAGGGAGAATGGGGCCGCTTGGGATGAAAACACGTTCGAGCTCATGAAAGGAGGTCCGCTACAACAAAGTTGTGACGATTGTAGCAGACCAACCGGGCCGAAGGCTTGGCTCAGAGCGCCTTGATAGCGTCCAGGAGCTTTTGAGTTTCACGCTCCATCAACCCAACGTCAGCGCGACTCTCCACATTCAGGCGAATCACCGGCTCGGTATTCGAAGCGCGCAGGTTGAAACGCCAGTCAGCGAAACAGATACTGACGCCATCGGTGTAGTCGACATCCAAGGCACCTTCGCTGTATTGCGCCTCAATGGTCTTCAATACCTGGGGTGCGTCATTTACCGTGAGATTAATCTCACCGGATGACGGGTAGGCTGCTATGCGCTCGTCTACCATCGTCGACATAGCCTTGCCCTTGCGACATAGCAACTCGGCCACCAGCAACCAGGGAATCATGCCGCTGTCGCAATAGGCGAAATTGCGAAAATAATGGTGGGCGCTCATTTCTCCACCATAAGCTGCATCTTCTTTACGCATCCGCTCCTTGATGAATGCGTGGCCAGCTTTGGTCTGCACCGCCCGACCGCCGTTTTGCTCAATCTGCTCAACCGTATTCCAGACCAAGCGCGGATCATGAATGATTGCTGCGCCGGGCTCTTTCTTGAGAAACGCCTCTGCTAGCAGCCCAACGATGTAATAGCCCTCGATAAAACGGCCCTGCTCGTCAAACAGAAAACATCTGTCAAAATCGCCGTCCCAGGCAATACCCATATCAGCGCCGTGTTCGAGTACTGCATCGCGGGTGGTAGCGCGATTTTCCGTCAATATCGGATTAGGGATGCCGTTTGGAAAGGTGCCATCGGGTTCATGACAGATCTTAATAAACTCGACCGGCATCTGCCTGGCCTTGAACGCTTGCTCAATCGCATCAATTGCCGGGCCCGCTGCACCGTTACCGGCGTTGACTACGAGCTTCAGCGGCGTAAAGGCTGACGGCTCAATATATTCCATCAAGTGTTCGACAAATGCGGCGCGGGTATCGACCAGCTCGTAGCTGCCACGCTGGCTGTCGGGCACCGAGGGATCCCGACCGTTCTCCAGTTGGTAGCTGCTCGCTTCCGCCATCTCGCGAATTTCTGCCAGACCGGTATCGGCAGAAATCGGCCGAGAACCTTCCCGGACCAGTTTGAAACCGTTGTAGTCGATGGGGTTGTGGGAGGCTGTTACCTCAATGCCGCCGTCCACGCCCAGATGAAAGGTCGCGAAATAGACTTCTTCAGTTCCGGCCAACCCAAGATCCAGCACATCGACGCCTTCGTCCTGCAGGCCATTTGCCAAAGCAGCCTTCAGCGCCGGCGAGGTTTCACGCACATCGCCCCCTAGAACGATTCTCTTGGGCTTGAGCCACTTGGCAAAAGCGCGGGCAATGCGGTAGGCGACGTCTTCGTTCAGCTCCGTACCAAGCTGTCCGCGAATGTCGTAAGCCTTGAAGCAGGTAAGCTTTGTCATGTTATCCCCCTATGATTTCCATTCTGCCTCGATACGCCGTAATAGCCCGGCGCTGGATGAATCTGTGTCTTCCAGGCTGGCATCTTCACCGCGAATCTTCGCCAGCGTGCTCATGGCAATTTTCTTGCCCATCTCCACTCCCCACTGATCAAATGGATTAACATCCCAAATGACTGACTGCACGAACACCTTATGCTCATAAAGCGCAATCAACGCGCCCAGGCTATAGGGGTTCAGTTCATCCAGCAGCAGAGTTGAACTTGGCTGATTGCCGCGGTAACGCATGTGTGTGGGCAGTTCATCGGCATCCTTCAGCGCCGCATCGCCCAGCGCCAACAAGCGAGACTGCGCGAGACAGTTGGCAAGCGACAATTGATGTTGCGCTGCCAGCTCCTCGGCTGCTTCATGATGCCGTGCCTCATCGTACCGGCGGACCGGTACGATGAAATCGCAGGTAACGGCTTCGGTGCCCTGGTGTAGCAGTTGATAAAAAGCATGCTGCGCGTTGGGACCCACGTCGCCCCAGATGATCGGGCAGGTTGAACGAGTCACCGGCTGGCCGTCGCGCTTGACGCTCTTGCCATTGGATTCCATTTCAAGCTGCTCGAAATACAGGGGCAACTGCTTGAGCCGCCCGTCGTACGGCAGGATGGACAGGGCGTTGATGTCCAGCACGTTGGTATTCCACACGCCGATCATGCCCATCAATACCGGCAGGTTGTCACGCCAAGGCGCCGACTTGAAATGCTCGTCCATATCATGGGCGCCCGCGAGTAGCCTGCGAAAGCCTTTCACTCCGATTTTCAGAGCAATGGGCAAGCCAATGGCTGACCATAGGGAGTAACGCCCCCCGACCCAACCCCAGAACCCCAGTTGGTTTTCTTCCGCGATGCCCCACTCCGTCATCTTGTGCGGTGAAGCGGACACACCGATGAAATGGCAATGAAGAATGCTTGCACTGGCCCGCCGACCGAAAGAACGTTGCAGCCACTGCAGCGCGGTCGACGCGTTTGTTAGCGTATCGATAGTGGTAAACGACTTGGAAGAAATTACGAACATTGTCGACTGAGGCTTTTTGTCCCGCAGTAGTTGGGACAGCTGGCTTCCGTCAATAGTCGAGGCAAAGTGAACGTTCAGACCCTGGGGCGTCTTTCGAGTGAAATCGTTTAACGCCTCCGTCACCATCAACGGTCCGAGATCCGAACCACCTACGCCGATATTGATAACGTCGGTAATAACCTCACCCGTCGCTCCGCGCCATTGCCCAGCACGGATCTTATCCACGATAAGCTCCATGTGCTGCAGTTGCTCGTGCACCTGGGAGGTGATGTCATCGTCACCTACCTGACATTTGGCATCCACTGGCAGACGCAACGCCCAATGCATCGCTGCGCGCCCTTCGCTGTCGTTCACTTCCTCACCAGAGAACAATCTCTGAATCCAGCCTTGCAGATCATGGGCGTCGGCCAGATCAATCAGGTGCTTGAGTGTCTGGTCGGTCAAACGCTGCTTGGAGAAATCATATAAAAGCGGACCGAACTGGCGGTGCATCTTGTTGAAGCGCTCTGGATCTTCAGCAAAATAATCGGCCAGGTGTTGTTTGCTGACTACCGAACCATGCGTAATCAGCTCGTCCCACTGTGTTTCTTTTGCGTCGGTCATGAGAATCACTCAGCGTCGTCCAATCCCAAAATAGTCGAACCCGTTCTGCTTCATGAACGTTGGATCCCATATATTGCGCCCGTCAAGAATAAGCGGCTGTTTCATGCTGCCCTTCATGTGCGGAAGATCCGGGCTCATGTAAGCGCTCCATTCAGTCACCAGCATCAGCGCATCCGCATCCACCAGGGCGGCGTACTGATCTTTGTGCAGCACCAGATCGTCGCGCGGGCCAGCCCACTCAGCCAGTGCAGGCAATGCACGGGGGTCATGGACATGAACCTCAACATCCTGGGCCCAAAGCGCCTCGATCAGTTTCAACGCCGGCGCATTATCGATGCGTGCTGATTCAGGCTTGAACGCCACGCCCCAGATAGCTACCTTGCGGCCACGCAGGTCGGTGCCGTAATAGCGCCACAGTTTACGGAAAAGAGATTCTTTCTGACGTTCGTTGATACGCAGCACCTGATCAAGCAACTGCGCCTGAATACCGCTGTGCTGGAGAGTAGAAGCAAGGCTCATCACATCCTGGGAAAAGCTCAAACCGCCGAAGCCACAACCTGGATACAGGTAAGACTCGCCGATCCGTTTGTCTTTGCCCATGCCCTGGCGTACCCGTTCGATATCCACATCGAGCATGTCCGCAAGGTTGGCCATATCGTTCATGAAACTCAGGCGAGTTGCCAACATGCCGGTGACTGCCAGTTTAGTAAACTCAGCTTCGCGCGGGCCCATGATCATGATGTTATCGCGACGGCGATTAAAGGGCCGCAAGGCCTCGGCGACCATCCGCTTGCCCCAGTCCGAGTCACAACCCAATATCCATTGCTCGGCGTGAATGAACCCACTTACAGCAGCACCTTCGATGAGTAGATCCGGCAAGCTGGCAGCTACCCGCTGGGTAGATTCGCCACCGGGCAAATCCTTCAACGCCTGCTGCAGCGCTTCTGTACTGCCGACCGGAAAGGTCGACTGATTGACCAGCAGCCAACTACGTTCGCCATCGACGGGTAACCCTTTGATTATCTGAAACGCCTGATCCATATCGGTAGGCGACAGAGCCAGCCAGATCATGGTGCTTTTTTCGTCTGGTGGAACGTCTACCCGCGCCAATTTGAAACGCCCGGCAGTGGTTTGCTCGGCGAGCATTTCCGGCAGCCCTGGTTCGCGGTAAGGACACCCGCCCCGAGCCAAGGTGGTTGCAGCAGGGCCTTGCGGCACATGCAGGCTTACATTATGCCCGGTGGCGGCCAGGCCGGCAGCACTAACCAACGCGCACAACGTGTCTCCATACACATCGATATACATTCCGCTTAATCCTTTACTGGTACTGCTTCAACAATTCCCGGAAATCTGCTCCGAGTTTAGGATGCTTCAACCCGTAGGCCAGCGTCGCTTCGAGATAGCCGAGCTTGTTGCCGCAGTCGTAGGAACGGCCCCGTATGTGGAAAGCATCAACGCCCTCTTCGGTCATAAGCGTCGCAATAGCATCGGTTAGCTGTATCTCACCGCCAGCACCTGGCTTGGTTTTGTCCAGCAAGTCAAATATGCGAGCCGGCAGAATGTAACGGCCCACGATCGACAGGTTAGATGGGGCTTCGTCACGCGGTGGCTTTTCGACCACACGGTGCATAGGCGCGCCTTCTCCGGCTTGAAGTTCCACGCCGTTAACGTCAACCACGCCATAAGCGCTCACCTGTTCATAGGGCACAGGCTCAACCATGATCTGCGCATGGCCACTTTCCAGGAAATGCTCGGCCATCACACCCAGATCTGTAAGCGTGCCCGACTGCTCGACCAGTACATCAGGCAGCATCACAGCAAAGGGCGCGTCGCCGATGATGGCACGGGCACAATTGATTGCATGTCCCAGGCCAAGGGCGGAGCCCTGACGTACGACAGACACTTTCAAACCGGGGGGCACAGTCTCCCTCAGCACCTCAAGCAGCTCGTGCTTGCCCCGGCGCTCAAGCTCGGCTTCGAGTTCGTAATTCTTGTCAAAATGATCTTCAATAGCCCGTTTACTGGAATGGGTGACCAGAACGATCTCATTGATACCGGCTGCCAAAGCTTCTTCAACCACATACTGGATCACCGGTTTATCAACGACCGTGACCATTTCTTTGGGGATAGCTTTACTAGCGGGAAGAAAACGCGTGCCAAGACCTGCGACGGGAAGAACGGCTTTAGTAACCTTCACATGAACTCCATGTATTCGATAAGCTTTGAACAGATATCCATGCCACAGAAATGAACCTGCAGCGCGCAGGCCAGAGCCATGAAAAGGACGCCAACCTGCCAGTTGTGTGGAACGTTATTTGGCAGGTAAGTTCCGTTTCGGCTGTGCAAAGCGACAAACATACCGGTGCGAAAATCGGACCTCACCAGAAGCCAACCATCGCACTATCCCAACAATCCGCGCTTCCGCAATGGCCGCCGCCCGGGCACCCGGACATCCGCGCTTCCCGTCATCCCCGCGAAAGCGGGGATCCAGAAAACTTAGCCATCGCACGATTCCCTCGACCGCGGGACCGCCAGCCGCCAGCCCCAAACACCATTAGTACCTTGCTCACTCAGTCACTTCCAATGCCCCGGCTTTGAAACGCAATGCCAACAGCGCAAGCGGCAGGTAAGCAATAAGCAACCCGAGTAGTCCATCGACATACCCGAAGGCAACCACACAGGCCCAAGGCAACAGCCAAAGCATATTAATTGCCAATACAGCCAGGGTCACCGGCAAATGCGCACCGAACTTACGGGAGGCGTATTGATAAGCGTGGCTGCGATGAGCTTCATACACCTTGTCGCCACGCAACAATCGTCGAATCAACGTAAAGGTCGCGTCCACAATGAACACTCCCAGCAATATCAACCAGCCCCAAAACAGCTGCGGTGCTGCCCAAGCCGCTTGTAATGCCAGCCCACCCAGCACGATCCCCAAGAAACCGCTGCCTGCATCTCCCATGAAAATTTTCGCGGGCGGGAAGTTCCAGCATAAAAAACCTGCTACAACAGCTGCCAATACCAAAGACGTAACCGCAAGCCCGCCTTGGCCCACCAGGGCATACAGCAATGCGCCACCCAAGCAGACGGTGATCGCTTCAACACTGGCAATCCCATCGATGCCGTCCATAAAGTTATAAAGATTCAGCAACCAGACCAGCAGAACCGCCAACAGACCATACCCGACCCAGCCTAGATCAAAGCCGGTACCGAATAGAACGAGCGTAGGGAGGCCAGGCAACCAGAACAGAAGCCATGCTGCGCCGACAAAATGCGCCAGCAAACGCCAACGCGCCGCAATGTGCCCGTGGTCATCCAGAAAGCCCACCACCGCAACCAACGCCCCAGCACCGACAAGACCCAAAGCCGAAGACCACCCCACCCATCCCACATTAGCCAACAGCGGGACCGCCACAAGAAACGCCAACACTATCGCCACTCCGCCGCCACGCGGAGTCGAAACTGAATGCGAGCTACGCGCATTTGGTATATCCAGCAGGTTTTTAGACAATGCGTAGCGCCTAAGAGCCCATGTCAGCAGTGCTGATGACCCTGCGATAACTAGCAAAAACAAGGTAGCGATCATTGAAAACGTCCTTAAACAACCCTAGGTCAGCCAAAACGAATGTTTTTGAAGTCTTTTCCAGCCTGAACAAGAGACTCTTGAACCGTAATAGGCGGTGACCAACCGAGCAGGCGATGCGCTTTACTCGAATCCACCTCCAATGATCCGCAGACCTGGGAATACATATTTTTTTTTCCTAAAACCGCAGCAATATTGGCGAGGATGGATGTGGGAAACGGGAAAAGCCTGGGAGTTTTCCCCATTCCCTTGGCCAGAAGGCAAACTATTTCCTCAGTTGAAACAGCAACCCCATCGGACGCTAACAATATTTGTCCCGACGCATCAGGGTGTTCCAGGCAGACTCTTATGAAGTCAACCAGATTCACCAAAGAAACCATGCTTCTCCGGTTATTGATTTTGGCGAAAGGTAGCGGAATTCCGCACGCAACAAGTCTCATCAAGCGTTGGAAGTTACCTGGAGCATGGCCGGCATACACCAAGGGCGGACGGATGATCACGAGTTCCATCGCACTGCCATGGACTAGCTCGATCAAAGCTTGTTCAGCCTCGAATTTGGACATGGCATAGTCAGCTTGAGGCTCAGGCTGTGAATCCTCGGTAAACGGCCCGCCGGCAGTGCTGGCGCCGTTGACTCCGATAGAACTGATGAATATGAATCGGTTTACCCCTGATTTGATAGCTTGCCGCGCCAAGGCCAACGAGCCGTCCACGTTAACGCGCCTGAACACAGCCAATGGATCAGCAGCGCTTTCTTTGATGACATGAGCCCGCGCGGCAAGATGTACGATTTTATGAACTCCCATCAGGGCGCAGGTCCAATCCGTTTCTCCATCAATATTTCCGCAAGCAGAATGCTCCGCGCCGGAAGGCAACCGCTCCCCATGTCTCGACGCAGCGACGGTTTCGAAGCCTCTTTTCAAGAACTCCGTACAGACTGCCCCGCCAATAAACCCTGACGCTCCGGTTACAAGCACCTTCATTGATGACCTCTGGAACTGGTGAAAAAAGAATCGAGCATCAGTTACTTGCCTTCAGACCAAGCAGCGACTCGTATTCAGCGATCAAGAGCTCCCCCATATACTCACTGTCAAAGTGTCGAACTACTCGTTTTCGAGCGCTTTCTCCCATCCGGCGACGCTGAGCTGGATTTATCACCAGCGATGCCAGAGCATTAGCGAGACTGGCCGGATCTTCCAGGGTAGTCAAAAGACCGGTATCGCCAGCTACCACCGCGTCGGAAAGGCCATAAATGTTGGAGGCCACCGTAGGCAAGCCCATAGCTCCAGCCTCAATTACAACTGTCCCAAATCCCTCTCGGTGACTCGGCAGGCAAAAGATATCCGATATCGCCATGAATTTTTCAGGCTCTGCGGAGAAGCCAACGATGACCAAACGGTTCTGGTCGAGTCGTTCGCTCATTTCATCTAACAGCAGGCGTCCATCTGCCTCAAAGGGACCAACGAGTAAGAGATGAACATCCGCGCCCTGTTCAATTAACGTTTCGAATGCATTGAGCAGCTCGCGGATTCCCTTGTCACGGGTGATCCTGCCCACAAACAACAACACAACGCTATCCGGCCGGATGCCAAGAGAGGTCCTGAACTGCATTTTGCCATCGGCCGTATACTTCTCAGGGTCGAATCTCCTGAGATCAATCCCCGCCAGAGAACCTTCGCCCAGCACACGAATGCGCGAACGACGAACAATGCGGTTTTCAATCAAGAACTCTCGCTGGCTGCGGCTATCGGTGTAGCAACACGTATTAAGGAAACCTATGATTCGATCGCAATAAATCAGGATTTTTCTTTTCGGACCCGACATAGTCACCCAAGGTTGTCCTGTGAAAGTATGGACGCGCGTTCGGACCCCCGCGATTCTGCCTGCGATAGCCGTTAACAAGCCTGCTTTTGGGGTTACGGAATGGACAATGTCGAATTTTTCACGCTTGAAAAGTCTAATCAGATTGAGCAGCGCCTTCATGTCTTTCACGACATTGATTTCACGACAAAAATCTACGTGGATGAATCTTGCTGAATCTGCCGCCCCGTCATCATTAACAAGTTCATCGTCCTTGTTTGATATGACCGTAAGGTCGGCGCCAGCAGCTACTATCTGCTCCAGTTGGGTCCGAAGCTGGGTAACTATAAAAAAACGAACTGTCGAGAGACGGGCTATTCGGATATTCTTCATGCGTTGGCCTTCAGATGACGACAGTAACGACGAAGTCCTGCGACAATCCCTACATTCGCCGAATAACCCAGGAGATGCTCAGCCTTTGTTGTTGAGTAAGTCGAACTGAGTGTAAGTGCCGAGATACGTGCGTTAGTAAGCGGAAAACCGGGGATGAAGGTCCCAAACCGGCTTATAGCTTGAACCAGAGAACCTGGCGCTTGGAGCGTACCCCGCCCCCCGAGCTCTTCCCTCGCAATCTGAACAAAATCACGTTGCGATACGCAATCAGATATTATGAAGTCTTGATTGCGGGCGTTCGGATTAGTTATCGCAAGCATCACCATCTGAACAACATCTTCCACATAAACGTAGTTCATGGTGTAGGCATTCGGATTACCAATGTAAAAAAAAATGCCCTTACGTATCATACCCAACAACTGTGCTAACGATCGGTTAGGCATCCCTTCACCAAAAACGTTTGAAGGACGTAGAACGGTAAACGGTATTCCTTTTTCCAAACACCGTTCACGAACTAGGATTTCGCCTTCAGCCTTGGTTTCTTCATAAGATCCGACCGGTTTGAACTCATCGCCCTCGTCAATGATTCCCTCTACCCGCGGGCCGTAAACACCGACGCTACTGATCTGAACCCAATGAACTCCACAACGCGCTGATAGTGTGTCCAACGCTTTTTCCACGGCGACAACATGCAGAGGCCGCATAAAATCCTCGGCTCGTATTTCGCCAGCACAATTCACGATGACATCGTAGCCGTTCAACGCAGGGTAACTACCTTCAATAAGATCTCCGGCAACATATCGTAGTTGTAATTGAGTATTAGACTCCCGCGTTCGACTAAGGATATCTACTTGATAACCAACCGAGTACAGCTTATCTGCGATCGCCTTTCCAATAAAACCCGTCCCACCAAAAATCATTACTCTCATTATTGTCCTCTCTGATAATGGTTGCTCTGATGCTCGACTCATATATTCATGAGTGACGGAGGAGTAAGGTGGTTTTGCCGACTAGACAAGGCGCGCGAACAATTTTAATAAAGCCAGACCTATTTTTCACTGCCCACCCCCGCAGACGTTCTTGTGTTAAAGGAAGATACGCGCTGGTTCGCGGCCATATGAAAGTAAATAGTTAAAATTAAAAACATAAAAAAATAATAAGTTCTTACTTGCCAATAAAACAAAGATATAGTCAAGAAAAACACCAAAAGCGAAACTATAAAAGCTTTTAGTCTAATGGACTTTGTATAACACAAGCACTGGCAAGCGGGTATTACGAGAGCCAGTATAAATACTATAAGAGAAAATAAACCAGTATCCATTACAGTTGAAAGATAAAGTAAATGCGGGTCAGAAGTTTCGCTAGCAAAGCCCATGCCATGGCCGAAAAAAAAATTTGCAGGACGATCCAAGACCACCTCCATAGTATTTTTTAATCTTGAAAACCGGTCAGCGTTTGAGGCCTGATCCAGCGCTCTTTCGGCCAGGGTGTCCCACATTCCACCTAAGTCATAAAAATATGGTGCAATGGCAAACGCCACCCCCCCCAAAATGACAACTGAAAGCATCCAATTTATAGAAACCTTGATACTTTTGTCGCTGCACAGGTTATAAGTTAGATTGACAAGCTGAAAAGATATAACAGCAACAACAAACGCTAAAAATCCACTGCGAGAGAGCGTTAGCATCCCAGCAAACACCAGCAAAGCGACAAAAACCTTACCAGTAGAATTAATGCTTCGGCAATAAATAGCAGCTAGCGCACCCAAATAAAGAAAATAGGACAGCACATTCGGATCTGAAGAGCTCTCGTAACCCGTAGGGAAGTAAGAAAATTTTCCTTCAAAAAATACAGGTATAGTCGCCCGCCCCCATCCTCCCATGCCCAAAGTAGAGACAGACAAAACCACAACAACTGAGGAAATAAATGCTGATAAAAATATCATTTTATAAAAAAAATCTAGCCGGCTTCTAAAAAAAAGAGCACCTCCATACG
>NZ_DRGY01000012.1 GCF_011049865.1 Marinobacter antarcticus
AGGCGGTTGAATAACGTGGATTTACCGACGTTGGGACGCCCCACAATGGCGAGGGTGAAAGACATGGGATGGCTCCGAAGACAAGGTCAAGCCTGCGCTCTAGCCTATTTGGCGGTCAACGGAAAGCGTGCAATTGCCCCTTGGACGATACAACATAAAGCACGCCCCCAGCCACAACCGGTGACGAGGACGCCCCGCCCGGAATATCGGCGCTTGCCACCATGGCCCCGTTGGTGGGGTCGAAACTGCGCAACTTGCCGTCGTTTGATGCGACAATTACCCTACCTCCGGCGACAATTGGCCCATAGTGCGCAAAGACTTCCGACTGGCGCTTCGGTTTCTCTTTTACAAAGTTCGGCAGCGGCGTGCCCCAGATACGAACACCCGTAGTCGCGTCCAATCTCACGAGCTCGTTCAGGTCTGTTACTACAAAAATGCTATCGCCTGCGGGCCAGACCGGTCCAATAGCACCTTCGCGCGCTGTCCAAATCCGTTCGCCCCCGCCCAGCGTCAACGCTGCCAGTCGGCCCGAATGGTTACCTACATAAACGGTATCACCAGAGATCACCGGACTGCCAGTAATATCCGAAATATTCGCCACAGCCCGACCGGAACGTTTGCCCACGACAGATGTGCTCCACCGGTCCATGCCGCCTTGACGGAACAAGCCCTGCACCTCGCCGGAGCCAAATGCCATTACCGCAATCTGCGCGCTTATGGCGGGTGCCGGACCGCCAAGCACATTGGTCATACTGGTGCTGGAGCCTGTTTGCCACTTTATGCGCCCGTCAGACTTATTGAGGGCCCAGCCTGTGTCATCGCCACCGGTAAAATAAACGATGTCATCATATACGGTAGGTGCGCCCGTTCCGCTCGCGTCAAGGTCTTGTGTCCACCTCGTACCGCCACTGTCCATATCAAGTGCCGTAACGGTACCGAACCCCAAGGACACGTACAAAGTATTGCCGTCCACGGCCAGCCCGCCGCCCGACGCTTCGCCCGCCCTATCCATATCCGGGGTTAGGTCGCGGGTCCACAATGTGGCACCGGATGCAGAGGTTGCCGTCACTTGCGCACTGGAATCGATCGTGAATATGCGCCCGCCCATTACCACAGGCGATGCGGTGATACGCTGTTTCCGGCTGTCTCCGCTACCGATATTCGCGCTCCATGCCAATCGTGGCGCGGCGCTTAACGCGGGATTCGTGATGCGGGTGCTTGGGGTGCCGTTGCTTTGTGTCCAGTTTGCGTTGGCCGTGACCGCAGGAAGCGAGATACCACGCACGGTATTGGCCGGAACAGGAATATCGGCTTGCGCCACGAACCCGTCATCACCCCGCAAAATCGAGCGTACATCAAAGCGTTTGCCGGGTAGAATTGCCTCGGGCTCGGCGCATGCGGACAGCAACAATGCGCCAGCTACGGCCGAGGCAACCAAGGCAGAACGTCCCGGAACGGATCTGGCTACGAAGGTGCTGTGAAGTTTGGTCATGGCGCTGCTCACTTCTGCTCTTAATTCGTGTTTCTGATCACATAGGATGATCGATATCAGTTGCCGCCAACGCCTGCTGACGAAGAGAGCTCTGGCGGCGTCACCGCAGTGGCAGAACCCAGGTCAGGCTCGCTTCCCAAAGCAACAATCACCTGAAGGGCACGCTGTTGCAAGTCCGAGGTGACCTCGGCATCCTGCAATATCTCTTGATAGCGATCAATCGCCGCCTGAGGCTGATTTTCTTCGATATCAATCAATGCCATCTGTTCCTGCGCCAGTAAACGCAAAGGACTAGGCGACTGTATCAATGCCTCGAGCGCCAGCCGCCGTTCGGCGGCGGGGGTGTCGGTCCCTTGCAGGGTCAGCGCCTTGAACTGAGCGATTTCCCGATAGATCGCTGGGACATCGCCATTCGCGCCCAAACCATTGAGCGTTTCTAAGGCTGCATCTTTATCCCCAGCCTGAGACTGTTCTGCGGCTTTCAAAAACGCCAGCATCGCAACAGAACGCGGGCTGTCAGTGTTCACCGCCCCCAGAGCTTCTGCACGCGCAGCCGCATCGGTTCCCGCAAGCGCCGCAAACATCGCATCGCCTAATGCTTCGGCCCGCGCGCGGTTTTGAGCTTTTTGATATTCATTCCATGCAGCTCCGCCAACCAGCAATACAACCGCCAAAATGGCGACCCAGCCATAGCGTTTGAGCAGCAGATAAAATCTGTCCCGGCGAACCTCGTCATTTACTTCGTCGATGAAACTGTCTGTGTCGCTCATATCTTATTGGTCCCGCCCTTATTCAACGCCTCTCTTACCCTGCGCCTGCGGGCCTGCCAAGGGCTAGGCTGCATCGCACCCAGCCACCGCGGGGGCAACAGGGCCGCAGATCACTGATTTTTTCAAAACTGAACTATGCAGTTCAGTTAATTTCACTTACATAGCCCCCAACATACTCTCCTGGAAGTGGTCTGACGGGCCGCACCTACAATTTGCCGAGGCTCAGAATGCGCATTTTTCCAATCCTGGCGGCGATTGCCGTATCTGCATTTATGTACATGGCGATATTTGAGCGCGAAGCGCTGTTGAATACACTGGGGTTCAACGGTGCCGCGCCTCCGTCGGAAGACACCACCAGCCTGTCACACGTTGCCGATCAGTCGCTCGTCAAGGTTGTGGTGCAGCGCAGCCAGGCCAAACAGCTCGATTCGGCAATTGTCGTGCGCGGCCAGACTGCGGCTGCACGACAGGTTGCCGTTCAGTCCGAAACTTCTGCCGTTGTCATATCGCCCCCGTTGCGCAAGGGTACGCGGGTTGCCGAGGGTGAAGCCCTGTGCGAACTGGATCTGGGCACACGCGATGCGCAGCAAAAGGAAGCCGTGGCCCGCCATGCCGAAGCCGAATCACGTGTCCCCGAGGCAGAAGCGCGCGTTGAGGAAGCCCAAGCGCGATTGGATGAAACCCTGATCAAGCTGAATGCAGCAGAAAAGCTTGGCGAGGGAGGGTTTTCGTCGCAGACAACGCTTGCCAGCGCCGAGGCGGCCGTCGCGGCGGCACGCGCCAACCTAAGCTCTGCCCGAGCCGGTTTGAGTGCGGCAAAATCCGGCATACAATCAGCGGATGCTGCCGTTGCGATTGCCGAAGCGGAAATTGACCGTTTGACCCTCAAGGCTCCATTCTCGGGGCTGCTGGAAAGTGACACCGCAGAATTGGGTAGTCTGCTGCAAAAAGGATCAATTTGCGCACAGGTTATCCAGCTCGACCTGATCAAGCTTGTAGGCTTCGTGCCTGAAACCGAAGTTGACCACGTCAGCCTTGGGGCACCGGCGCGTGCGCGACTTGCGGCAGGAGATCGCCAATTACAAGGAAATGTATCGTTCATTTCTCGCGCCTCTGACCCGTCTACACGCACCTTTCGTAT
>NZ_DRGY01000013.1 GCF_011049865.1 Marinobacter antarcticus
CGCTCCGGATACCTATCGCCTTGAAGGTGCTAACAGCTTTCGTTTTCGGCTGAAGGACACGTCAACCAGTGGTAAACTCGACGGCATCTCCGGCATGCTGAGCGAGCTGGTGCCAGCGCCTAGCGCGGCTACCGCCTGACCATTGCCTGAACGCCACCTGGCTATCGCCCGAATAGTGCCTTGAAAACAGGGCCTTGATAAAACTGGAGCATCCTCTTGCAGACTGATGGTAATCGCTTGTGCCGGCTAATGGCACGCACACTACTGACGGCGTTTCTGCTTTTAACGGCCATGGTCAGCCATGCGCAACAGACAACGCCCAACGACTACTACCGGGCTGAGATTGTCATTCTGGAGCGCATCGTCGACCCCGGAGCGATCAATGAGCGCATGGTTAATCGTAAAGTGGACGCCCCGGTAGACACCGGCAAAACCCTTTATCGTGTTGCCAGCGACGGCAATGTCTCGTCATCCCTCAAACTTGTGCCACGCAACGAGCTTCACCTTGGAAGCGCTGCCAACCGGCTGGAGGGAAGCGGCAACTACCGCGTGCTCATGTCGGCAGGCTGGTACGAGGCATTTCCGCCGGACTACAAAGGCCAACCGCTGCGCATTGAGATTGGCAAATGGTTGGAGCCGGCAGGTCAGAGAGAAATTGAAGGCAATATCACAATCGATCGAAATCGCTACCTTCATGTCGCGGTTCATCTCAACCACTGGAAGGAAGGAAAAGTGGCGACGTCGGGAATCTCCGAAGGCCGTGTGGATCAGGTGCCCGGCAGCGACTCTGCAACACCCGGCAGCAGCTCTGTAACAAATGCCACACTGAATATGCAGCCTGACGTACCTTTGGAGCTCGTGACCTGGATTCGCGAAACCCGCAGAATGCGGAGCGAGGAAATCCACTTTCTGGACTCCCCCACCATCGGCGTTCTCGTGTTCTTCAAAAAGATTGAGGCAACGCCTTAAGAGCGCCAAGACCGGTCATCGAGGCCTCCAGAATGCGTCTGACACCAGACATGCCTTGCTCGATGGCCGCTTCGATTTCTTCCATGGTAATGATGTGGTCTGACTTTCCTGCCGCCCGGTTTACCACCAGCCCCAGGCACACATACCGCATACCCAGTTCAGCCGCCAAAGCGGCCTCCGGCATGCCGGTCATCCCGACCAGATCGCAGCCGTCTTTCTCCATACGGCGTATTTCGGCCGCTGTTTCCAATCTCGGCCCCTGAGTAGCGCCGTACACGCCAAAACCGGCAAAGGCTATGTCATGAGCTTTTGCGCAATGCATCAGGATGTCCCGAGCGGCGTGATCATAAGGCCAGGTGAAGTCAATGTGGGTGACGTTTTCCAGATTGTTCTCGATACCGTTCCCGACATTGCTCTCAAAGAACGTGCTGGCTCTGCCCCAGGTGTAGTCAATAATCTGATCGGGAATAACCACGCACGCCGGGCCTAAATCCGGATGTATCCCGCCCACCGCGTTCACTCCGATAACGGTGCGTACGCCCGCATCGAAAAGCGCTTTCATATTCGCGCGGTAGTTCACTTCGTGGGGCGGTATCCTGTGGGGATTGCCATGCCGTGAGAGGAACACCACAGGCTGCCCATCCAGACTGCCTTCAGTCAACTCGGATGAAGGCGATCCCCAGCGTGTTTGCACCGTTCGCGAACCCGTGATCTGCAAACCCGACAAGGTGGTCAGACCGGTGCCACCAATAATGCCAACTGCCGTGTTGATATTAGCCATTAATCGCCATCTCCCGCATTCAGGGACTGCTCACCCACATCGCCTTTCTGTGTGTCGTGCCGGCGACTGCGTTTATGTATATTGCGGCCAGGTTGGGAAGCCTGATCCTGATCTCGGTCCTGATGTTTTACCTCGTCCCCCTGAGTGAACTGGATATTCTCACTCACCGGGAGCCGGGTATCTTCAGTGAGATGCAATGTTTGCGTTGGGAACGCAACCACGCCTCCATGACCTGTAATAACGTCGCTGATTTTCAGGAGGACGTCCTGTTTTATCTCGTGATAACGCACCCACTGGGTTGTCTTGGTAAAGGCATATACCATGATATCCAGCGACGACGGGCTGAACGCCAGGAAATTGACAATCAAAGTCTGGTCGCTGGCAATTTCTTCATGGCCTTCAAGCATCGAGCGAATATCGGCAACCACGGTCGACATCTGGCTGACATCCGCATGGCGGATACCAATGGTTTCGGAAATTCGCCGGTTGGTCATCCGAGAAGGATTTTCGACCGCAATGGTTGTAAACGCCGCGTTGGGAACATACAGGGGGCGTTTATCAAAGGTTCGGATAGTGGTCAGGCGCCAGCCAATCTCTTCCACGGTGCCCTCGATATTGCGATCCGGGGAGCGGATCCAGTCACCCACTTTAAAAGGCCTGTCGAGGTGGATAATAAAACCACCAAAAAAGTTAGCCAGCAGATCTTTAGCCGCAAAACCCACCGCAATGCCGCCAACGCCGCCGAAGGCCATCACCCCCGAAATGCTGTAACCCAGCGACTGCATGCTGATCAAAACGGCTGTAATAATGACCACTGCCCGCGAGACCTTACTCACCGCGTTAATAGTGGTGTAGTCCATGGGGCTTTTCATTTTGACGGGAGAAACAAGAATGCTTTCAATCGCCTTGATTATCCGCAACAACGCCCAGACAGCAATAAAAATGAAACCAACCTGCAACAGGGTTCCATTTGCCTCGAATATCACTGCAGAGGAATAGTGATGAGCCACTTCGGCTGCCCAGTACACGCCCTGCAGCCAGACAAAAGCCACCACCGGTGTGCGGGCAGCATGCAGTGCTGCGTCATCCCAAACGTTGTCGGTTTTGGCGAATTTTCGCTCCAGGGCGCCAATAACATGACCGGCGATGTAGGCTACGGTGGCGGTTCCAAACACCAGCGCAAACACCACAATCCCCACGCGCCAAGCCTCCGATAACACGCCGAAACCCGCGATCCAGCTATTGAGCGTGGACATCATTTCTCCAATCATGGAATTCCTCTAATCAGTGTCAACACTCTGGTTTTAACGGATCGTAACCGGCATACCCGGTTGAACGCACTCGAACAACTCTATGACATCGGCATTGCGCATGCGCACGCAGCCGTGGGAAAGCGCTGTGCCCATGGGTTCTGTATCCGGGGTGCCATGTATGTATATATAACGACGAAAGCTATCAACACCGGCGCCACGGTTTATCCCGTGCTCGCGTCCGCACAGCCAGAGAATGCGGCTCAGTATCCAGTCACGGCCGGGATGGCTGGCCGCAAGTACCGGACTGTAAATCTCTCCGGTGGGGCGCCGCCCACGGAAAACAGTATTGGCGGGGAGTCCGGAGCCTATCATGGCGCGTACAAAATGCTTACCTCTCGGCGTACAACCACTGGCGTCCTGCTCACCGGCGCCATTGAGCGCGGTAGACACCGAATAGCAAACGATCACGCCCCCGCTCCCATCGAGCAGAGTAAGGTTCTGGTCGTCCAGATTGACGTCAATTGAACAGGCAATGGGGTTACGTTGATTCACAACGGGTAATGCTCCCTCCGGAATTCAGGAGAAAGACTAACCGAGAGGGTGCAACTCAGGCAACCGGGATATTGTTGTCAACGGACGGAATGGAAGCAACAGGAGGAATGGTAGGAAGAGCGGGAACCAGCAAAGCGTCTTTCGCCTGCATACCGGCTGCAAGGAAAGGTACGAGGCGAGCAGCAATTTCCTGAATGGTGGTTTCAACGCCCAGCTTATTACGCAGAATGTCTTTCAGGGCGTCGCTACTGGACATCGTAAACGCTGTCGCGCCCAGCATGAACTGGATGCGCCAGTAACGATCCACCGCTGAAAGCTGTGGCGTTGCTTCTTTGAGCAGGCGCATGAAGCGGCTGAAAGGCTGGCTGTATTCCTGCTCCAGAAACCGGCGCAAGTGTCCTTGCGACTGGGTGTAAGCCAACCCGAGCAGCCTCATAAAAATCGAAATGCCCTTTTCGTTCCGCTGAGGCATACGGACGGCGCTTTCAGTGAGTGCCCAAAGGGTTTGATTCAGAGTTGGCGGTTTGCCTTCACACCGGGTTTCCAGCTCATCGAATGCGGTTTCAAGGGTCGCTGAAAAGGGCGTCAAAAAGCGGCCAAAAACAGCATGAATCAGCGCATTCTTGGAGCCGAAGTGGTAATTTACCGCAGCCAGGTTTACTCTGGCCTTACTGGTAATCATGCGCAATGAAGTTTCTGAAAAACCACGTTCGGCAAACAGCTCTTCTGCAGCATCAAGAATTCGGTCAACGGTATCAGACTGGGCCATTTTGTTTTCAGTGCCTATTTTCAGCGCCACGAGTAAACGTCTGTTTAAAACATACGTTTGAAGCCCATTTATGTCAAGTTCTGTCCTCCGGTTCCGCCACCGCTTTTTGCCATCCCCGGTCTATGGCTGTCTGGTTGCCCTCAAAAAACGCCGCCTGAACCTGGCTAAAAGCCTTTTCTGCCTCAAGAAGATAAATGAGGTAAAGCCTCACGTGTTCCCGCCGAGACAGCGCCCGAGACAAGGCTTTTTGCTCCGACAACCGCAGAAGACTGCTAAACCGGGCATTTTTCAGGGCGGGATTAAAGTCTGTCATGCGGGCACATTGCCATATCAGCCCTTCTTTACCCTCCAGATGGCTCACATGTTTTCGTGCGTCACGCATCATTCGTTGGCGCTTCATCAGTAGATCCAGATACGACGGTTCCGATGTATAAATTCGGCGAACCACTGGAATGCCCAGAAGCAGAATAATAACAAAGGCTCCAAACCCGCCGCCGGCCACCCAGGCGGGCACAAAACCGGTCAACCCGCTGAGAAAGATGATGGCTGCCACAAGGGCACTGAACACCCACAGATCCCGGCCTCGGCGTGCAGACGCAACGGTAAAGTTATCAGGCCAGTCGCTCATCGCCAGAAGTTCAAAATCCATCAGCAGCACACGATCACACTGCCGCAACATCAATCTTAACGTGCGCTGGCGGGACCCTGCGTGTTCCGGACCCGTGTCGTCGATGGGGGCATTGGTGCCGTCTGATTCTGCGCCAGGCCGAATACGGTCGGCTTCAGCCTTCGCAACGGCCTGCCCCCCAGCGTTCACAGCGCCTTTTGAAAGAGCATCAGGCACTGAAGCCATCTTAACGTCCTCACCCGGCGCTGATTGAGCGTCCGCTGGAACAGGATCCGCCAGCCGCCCAGGTCGTAAAACGGCACCCTGCGCGGTGTCTGTCAATGCTTCTGCGGCATTCTGATTCTGGGCCATGGTGGTCAGTCCAATACTTTATGGAGCCTCGGGTTTACGAGCATGCTCTTGCATGCGCTCTCTTAAAGGTATGCGTTAACATGGGTACTATTGAAATGTATCGACTGGCTTTGCCATATCTTGAGCCGTGACGCCCCGATAACATTTTCCCGCGTTCAAACTTGGCAACGGCAACCTTGCTCGCTATCCTTTCCAGCCACCACTGATCTCCAAAGAGGCCTGCTTATGTTCACCGGTATTGTTCAGGGTATTGCGGTTGTTGAAAAGGTCACGTCGGCGACCGGGCTGAGCACTTTCGCGATCCGTTTACCCGATACCAGCACGGCAGGCATCAACATTGGTGCCTCTGTTGCCATCAATGGCACCTGCCTGACCGTCACCCGCCAGGCCGGCAACACGCTGTTTTTTGACGCCATGCAGGAAACCCTCAGCCTGACAACACTGGGTGATCTGGTGCCCGGAGATGCCGTCAATTTTGAGCGAGCAGCGCGAATCGGAGACGAAATTGGTGGGCATTTGTTATCTGGGCACATCCACAGTACCGCGCAGGTTGTTGATATTCTGCGCCCGGAAAACAACGTGACCCTCTGGTTTGAAATTCCAGAGCAGTGGGCTCGCTACATCTTTCCCAAAGGCTACATTGCCATCAACGGCGCCAGCCTGACCATCGGCGAAGTAGATGGCAACCGGTTTAACGTTCACCTGATTCCGGAAACCCTCAGGGCCACCACGTTTGGTGCAATAGACGAGCGCACACGCGTCAACATTGAAATTGACAGCCAGACACAAACCATCGTGGACACATTGGCGCGCCTGGGCTACGACAGCGAGGCTTCGAAGAGCACAAATTTGGGGTTGGCATCCAGTTGACGAACGTTCGCAAAGAAACGCCGCAAGCTCCGGTGGTACCCAAGATGCCGGTTCCCGACCACAATCAGGCGACCGGTTTCAGAGAGACTCTTTGATGCCTGCTCGAAAAGCCTCAGCGCAATGTGATCACCCACAACGCCGCCCTCGTGAAACGGCGGGTTTAACAGAATTCGTTCAAATGCCTCGGTGCCGTCTGCGATACCATCCCCATGCTCAAACACAGCTTTGGCATCAGGAAATGCGGCTTCCGTATTGTGGCGAGCACTCAGCACTGCTTGGCTGGATACGTCACTAAAGGTCAGGTCGAGATCCGGTTGCACAGCCAATGCGCTCAGGCCGAGAACGCCGTTACCGCACGCCAGGTCCAGCACCCGGGCACCGGAGGCGCAGCGATTCAATGTATCGTGGAGGTGAGACAACATCAGTCGCGTGCCGATATCCAGTTTTTCCCGCGCAAACACCGCAGGCATGGCAACAACACGAACAACGTCGCCGGGCAGTTCGCTCTCTTTCCCTAGCGAATAGCCTTTCCAAACACCCGGCCAGCCGTCCAATGTCGCCTGGCCACGACCACACGTCATCACCCGGGCTTTTCTGATCGCTCGACCCACGTTCAGAACCTCCACCGCTCCGGCAAATACGTCCACACTGCGATCCGGCAGGTGTTTGATCATACCGGCGGCCAAGATAACGCCGCCGGGCGTTAGCGCGCCATTCGCCCAGCGAAGCAGCCAGGCAAGATAGTCGGTTTCCCGGGGAATTTTAAGCAGGATCAGATCATAAGAGTCAGCGGGAGGCTGCAACCAACTGTGTACCTGCTCGGGCGCTGCACTGTTGGCATTCAGGCTCGCATTTAACGCCAGCGCTGCACCTAGCTGAGCGCCGTCGGCAACCACATCGGGTGCAAACCGGCACAACCCCAACGTCAAGGCGCCGTACTGATCGTCAATCACCAGAACCCGGGATTCAGGTGCCGTTTCCAAGTGACTGCAAGCTTCCTCAAGAAGCAATTCGTCGGCCGCGCTCCAGGCCCGCAGGCTTGGATCCACAGTGCCGGGGCGAGTGAGCGTCAGACTGCCACCGGGAAAATCCAGCACTGCCGTTGTCAGATCACCCACGAAACGCTCGATAAACGGTGAAGCGCCCGTCTTCACGCAGGCGTTCGACGCGCCCGATGTAGCGCTTGATGAGGGCCTCGTACGGCAGAAAACTGTTCGCAACCAGGCGCAGCTCGCCCCCTGGCTGCAGATGTCGTTTTACATCCTGAAGGAACTGCTCTGTCATGGACGTGTCGGTTTTTACACCTGAGTGAAAGGGCGGATTACTGATAATCACGGGCCAAAGACCTTCCATGCCGGTCAAGCCGTCCGAGGCGGAAATCGTGCCGGCCGCGCCGTTGCGCTGATAGGTTTCCCGTGCACATATAATCGCCTGGGACTGCACGTCCACCGCATCGACGCTGGCAACAGCTCTTTTCTGCGACGCCTGCCAGGCCTGAACCCAGGCGCCAATGACACCCGCACCACAGGCGAAATCCAGTATCCGTTCAGCACCGGCAGGCTGTTCTGAAAGCGTCTCCAGCAGCAAGCGCGTGCCCTTATCCAGGCCGTCCTGGCTAAAAATCCCCGGCAATCCGGCAACGTCAACAGGCACACCTGCGCACTCAACCCTATCCCAGCTAAGCCAGTCCTGAACCTGAAATCCGGGAACCGGTTCCACCGCGTCCGCGCACCAGACCTGGCAGTGGCGTGCGCTGTCGACCTTGGATGCTTGCGGAACAATCGCTTTCAGCTGTTTAATCGCACCGGCAATGCCTTCTTTCTTTTCTCCTACCAGTATCAGCCGCGCATTGTCTGCCGCCAGCGAAAGCGCCAGAGCCAAACGCATTTCAAGCTCGGAGCGGGCTTTGGGCAAAAACACAACAACGCTGTCGTAGCGGTTCTGTGTCAGCGCCGGGTCGTCGTAGCCAAAACAGGCCTGCCAGGTTTCCTGGTGCCCAAGCGCACGGAAAACACCGGCATGCTCACTCATGGCCAGGCCACTTATGGCAGGACCGCTGGGAGAAAGCTCTGGTAGAAGGTGCGCGGATGCAACACCCAGAAGCGCCACCCGGCCAATCAGCAGGTGTTGATTTTTAAGAAGCGCCTGATGAGAATTCGGTAAAGATTTCACTGAAGCGTCAGGTAAATTGGAGGCGACCAAGCTTTGCATGAGTTATTTGCATGAGTTATTTGCATGAGTTATCCGCAGGGGGTTTCTTCATGGGCCAGCGGATGTTTGCCGTTTTGCAGTAAAGATCAGATTTTTTTCTCACGACCTGAGCGCACAGGGCGCAATATCAGCTCACTCAGGCTGTTTTCCTTGATCTGTTCCCAGTCTTCAGCGCCGGAAACCGACAGGCCCATATCCCGAAGTATGCCGTCTGCAACATCGTAAACAAATCCGTGTACATTCAGTGTCTGGCCGCGCTTCCAGGCATCCTGAACGATGTTATTCTGGCACAAGTGCCCTACCTGTTCGATAACGTTCAGCTCACATAGCCGATCAATCTGATCAAACTCGCTACCGCTGGCGTCCAGCACCGCCTGATGGCGATCACGAACATCTTGTACATGGCGCAGCCAGTTACTGATCAAACCGAAACCTTCATTGCGATAAGCAGCCCTGATGCCACCACACCCGTAATGGCCAACCACAAGAATGTGCTTGACCTTCAGTACCTCTACCGCAAATTGCAACACCGAAAGACAATTGAAATCCG
>NZ_DRGY01000014.1 GCF_011049865.1 Marinobacter antarcticus
CCGCCAATAAACAGTTGGCAACCGCTGCTAGCCGCGCGCTCGGCAGCGGCATCGCCGTGGTTCAGAGCAGAACCTACCTGTTCAATGGTCATGGCATCGGTGACCGCAAAATTACGAGTACTTGGGGCAATGCGGGCATCAACCACGTTTGTTAAACCAGGCGCCACATCAGACACAGTGCCAAGGTTTACCACCTCCAGCCTTGCGCCCAGTGATTTGGCCAGAACACTGATCGCCGCGCCGCCGTTGGCAAAGTTGGCAATCATCTGTGCCGTGACCGCCTGGGGGTAGGCGGAGATGCCTTCCTCGCAGATGCCGTGATCTCCCACAAAAACGCTGATCTGAATGTGATCAAGCGTTGGCTCGTCCGTGCCCTGGAGTCCGGCAAGCTGAATGGCAACCGTTTCCAATCGGCCCAAAGAGCCCGTGGGCTTCGTCAGCCCACTTTGCCGCTGGGCGGCCCGTTCAAAAAAAAGTGCCTCGGGTTGGCGGGGAGGGTGAGTCCAACTGCAGGGAAAAGACATTGTGCATACCTTAAGACATCGAAATAGTATGAGGCGGGATCATACTCCGACTGGGCGCAATGAGGTAGGCTTGCCGCTTAACCTTCAGACTGTCCCGGAAACCTCTGTGTCGCTATTCGCTCCTTTCTTCGTGTGTGTGCTGGCTCTTGTCCTTGATCATAGGCTGGGAGAACCAGGCCGCCTGCATCCTGTTGTCGGGTTCGGACGATGGGTCACTATGGTTGAGAAGAGACTCAATACCGCCCCTGACGAGGCCCGTCGAAGCCTGTTGGGGGGCGCGTTGGCGATGCTTCTGCTGACGCTGCCGTTTGTTTGCCTCGCAATCTGGGTGTCTGTGGCTCTCGATGGATGGCTGCTGATACTGGCACAGGCTATCGCGCTCTGGCTGGCCCTGTCGCTTCATGGGCTGGCAGAACATGGCCGGGCCGTGGTGGAACCGTTACACACAGGTGACATTGAGAGAGCCCGTGAACAGGTCAGCCGTATTGTAAGCCGGCAGGCCAGTGCGCTTGATGAGAGAGGCGTAGCCGCGGCGGCAACCGAGTCCATGTTGGAGAACGGCGCCGATGCGGTGTTTGCCAGCCTGTTCTGGTTCCTGGTTGCCGGTATTCCAGGCTTGGTGATGCACCGGATGGTCAATACTCTGGATGCCATGTGGGGGTATCGCACTCCACGGTTTCTGTATTTTGGTCGGGCGGCAGCACGGCTGGATGACGTGATGGGTTGGGTCCCGGCCCGGCTGACGGCGCTTACCTACACGCTCTTGGGCGATCGCAAACTGGCCTGGTGGTGTTGGCGAAACCAGGCGCCATTGTGGGACAGCCCCAATGCCGGCCCGGTTATGGCTGCGGGTGCAGGCGCCTTGGATGTTCGGCTTGGCGGGCCGTCGCCTTATCCGGATGGCATAAAACAACGTCCGGTGCTGGGGGGCGCCCGGGATGCAAGCCCGGCAAGTGTGGAGTCTGCTATCAGATTGGTGCAGCACGGTGTCGGGCTTTGGCTTGGCGTCTGGTTGGCGGTGACAACGCTCGTCTTTGTTGGGGTGTGTGGGTAATGCGGCTGGAACACGGTGGGCGTTTGAACGAAGCGGTTGAGCGCTGGAGTATTCCTCGCGCTCAATGGCTTGATCTGTCTACGGGTATAAACCCGGTGGGCTGGCCGGTTCCTCTTGTGCCGGCGGAGATATGGCAAAGGCTGCCCGAAGCCGACGACGGGCTCGAAGATATTATTCGCGAGTGGGCGGGCGCGGCAGCACTGGCGGCCTGTGTTCCGGTGCCCGGCAGCCAGGCGGCGATTATGGCGCTGCCGGGGTTGCGCTCGCCCTGCCGTGTGGGTGTGCCCGTGCCCGGCTATCGTGAACATGGGCAATGCTGGCGCAATGCAGGTCACGAGGTTGTCCCTGTAAGCCATGAGCAGATCCGGTGTGGCGATTCCGGCTACGATGATCGTTGGCTTGACCGGTTGGATGTACTTGTCTGGATCAACCCCAATAACCCCACCGGAGAAATCGTTCCGCCCGCCACGTTGATGCGTTGGCATGAGCGGCTGCGAAGACGCGGTGGCTGGTTGGTTGTTGATGAAGCGTTCATGGATGCGACCCCGGCCTTCAGTGTGTGTGCTCATAGCGGGCGAAAAGGGCTGTTCGTTTTCCGCTCGCTGGGGAAGTTTTTTGGTCTCGCCGGAGCGCGGGCGGGGGCCGTATTTGCAAATGGTGCAGAGGCCGACCGTTTAAAGGCGGCCCTTGGCCCCTGGCCGCTCAGCGGGCCAGCCCGCCACGTGATGGCGCAAGCGCTGACCGATACCGCCTGGCAGCTCAACACTTGCATGAGTTTGCAGCACAGTGCTGGCAGGCTGCGGGAAACGCTGCAGGCAGCCGGGCTTACGCTGATTGGCGGCAGTGCGCTGTTCCAGACCGTTCGAGTGGACAATCCACAGGCGTTGGCGGATCACCTGGCGGCGCGCGCGGTGTTGGTCAGAGTGTTTGAGCAACCGGGAATGCTGCGGTTCGGTCTGTGTGCAGATGAGTGCCAGTGGCGGAGACTGGGAATCGCGTTAGCGGGAAAGAGCAGTGATTGGTCATTGACCAGACATTAACGCGTTGTTAGCCTTGCCCTTCGTTTTCAGGTGTTGTTCTCGCGTCATCATCGCGGCAACAGTGAAACGGGAAGCCGGTTAGAGTCCGGCACTGCCCCCGCAACGGTAAGTGGGTGATTGGCGAAGAAAGATGCCACTGTGCGCGAGCATGGGAAGGCTTATGCCGATTGGTTTTATCCCCCACAAGTCCGGAGACCGGCCTGTTAACACACCGAACGCTGCGGAGGGCAGTTGCGGTGGGTAAACACCGGTCTGTCTTACGGAATTTCCCCACCTTACTGTATTGCTCTAGCCTGGCTTGCCGCCAGAATCAGCCTCCCTTTGCAGCACCTAACAATTAGCCATGCGGGTGCGCGTGGTCTGTCTGTGAGTGCGTTTAATGAAAGCTTTTCGGCTTGTTGCCAACAGTCTGTTGGTCCCCTTTTCTTTAAGTCCTCTTTGTACCGTGGTTGCCCAGGAATCCTCTGGCAAGACCCTGGATCCGATTGTTGTTACCGCCACCCTTGGCCCGAAAACGGTGGGTGAGAGCCTGGCATCGGTGACCGTGATTGATGAAGAAGACATTCGGTCGAAAGCGCCCGCCGACTTCACGGATCTTTTGCGCGCTCAGCCGGGTATTAATGTGACCGGGAACGGTTCCTTTGGCAAAACAACGAGTGTCTATACCCGTGGTGTGAAAAACGGCGGTACTGTTTTTCTGGTTGACGGTGTAAAGATGCACTCGGCGACCGGCGGCGGCGCTTCCTGGCAATATTTCCCGACAGAGCTCGTTCAACGCGTTGAAGTTGTGCGCGGGCCTCGTAGCTCGCTTTACGGTGCAGATGCCATGGGGGGTGTGGTTCAGGCTTTCACGTTGGATCCGAAACAGGGGCAGAAAGGTTGGGTTGAGGCCGGAGCTGGTAATTTTGATAGCCAGAAGGCAAGCGCGGGTATTTCAGGCGAGGCCGGTAACACGCGCTTCAGCCTGAGCGGTTTGCATAAAGAATCCGACGGCACTGCGATTGTTGAAGACGGTGAAGACAAGGGTTTTCGCAACACAGCCGGGCTTGGTCGGGTTGTGCATGAATTTGAAAACGGGGGAGAGGCCAGCGCTATGCTGTTGCAGTCTGAAGGGAACTCGGAGTTTGAGGGGGGCGATACCGACTTCATGCTCCGCACCCTTGGCCTTGGAGTGGCGACGCCCCTGAACGAAAACTGGCGAATGGGTATTCAGTTCTCGGAATCACGGGATGAAGCCACAACGTTTCAGGGTGGCAGTGAAAGCAAATTTAACACGCGACTGCAGCAAGCCAGATGGGAAAACACCTTCTCCTACAGCGTTCACGAGCTCGTTGTGGGCGCGGAACTGCAGCAGGACGAGGTCAGCAGCACTCAGGACTTCAGCGAAACCAGCAGAACGAACACCGCCGTATTCAGCCAGCTACGCCTTAATTTTGGCCCTGTTGACGCGCAATTAAGCCTGCGCAGCGATGACAACGAAGCCTACGGCACCCAGGAAACTGGCGGGCTGGCATTGGGTTACAAATTTGATCGCTCTCATCGCGTGCGTGCCAGTTACGGCACTGCCTTCCGGGCACCAACGTTCAATGATCTCTATTTCCCGTTTACCGATTTTGGCGGCGGTTTTGCCTTTTCGGGGAACCCGGATCTAAAACCAGAGACATCAGAAAACTATGAGCTGGGAGCCAGTGGAAATTATCAGGCCTGGTTCTGGGATCTTGCGGTTTATCAGATGGATATTGATAGCCTGATCAGCCTCGGGGTAGTAGGTGGTGTAACCACCAGCGTGAACGTCGATAACGCACGCATTCGCGGTACTGAATTCTCAGCCGGCTATGACTCCCATGGCTGGCGTACCGCCATAGCGTTGAGCTACATGGACCCGGAAGACAGGAAAACCGGTAACCAGCTAAGACGCCGCACACGGCAGACCGCTCGTATTGATCTGGATAAAACCGTGAGTAACTTCGTGTTTGGGGGTTCTGTGATTGCAGAAGGTGATCGCTACGATGATGCTGCGAACACCAATCGACTGCCGGGCTTTGCCACTCTGGATCTGCGCGCAGGCTGGAATTTTGCGCCTGACTGGAGCACCCGCTTGACCCTGGCTAACGTGCTTGACAAAGAGTACTCAACCGCCCGGAGATCCGCTACCCAGAACTACATTGCCGCAGGTCGCACGGGCATGCTTACCGTGCGTTATGACTTCCGTTAAATGCGAGTACGATAACGAGAGTGGAATGATGGCTCACTGGTCGGTCAAGGCGCTGCTCTGCACATTTTTGCTTCTGCCTGCGATGGTGTCGGCAGACGTGTGTGCGGAAGATGATCAGGGCAAGCAGGTGTGTTTGTCCGAGCCGGCCAGGCGAATAGCAACCTTATCGCCTGGAGCGACCGAGCTCACGTTTGCGGCGGGTGCCGGCGACAGGGTAGTCGCCGTGGTTAACCACAGCGATTACCCTCCGGCCGCGCTCAAGCTGCCTCTGGTTGGCACTCACACTCGCATAGACATGGAGGCCTTGCTGGCACTCAAACCGGATCTGGTGATCACCTGGGTAACGGGTAACCCTCCGGCGCAGGTCGAGCTCCTGCAAGAACTTGGTCTGCCCATGTTTTCCATAGAGCCCCGAACATTCGAGGCGGTTTCCCGCGCTATTGAGCGGATTTCCATTCTGGCAGGAACGAAACCGGTGGGATTTGCGGAAGCTGAGCGCTTCCGGACAGGTATGAAAGCGATCGCTGCCCAGTACCGGGATGTTGAACCGATACCGGTGTTTTATCAGGTCTGGGAACAGCCCCTGATGACCATTAATGACGAACATTTGATTGGCAAAGTCCTTAAGCTGTGCGGCGGTGTCAATGTGTTTGGTGATATGCCACGCATGGTGCCAAGAATCAGTGCAGAAGTCGTTCTGGAGGCCAACCCTGACGTTATCCTTACAGGAAGTGTCGACGGTGAAAGCGACGATCAGCTCGATCGCTGGAGAGACTATTCCGGGCTGAGCGCGGTTGAAAAAGATAACCTGTTTTTTGTGCCGGCATCACCGATTTCGCGACCGACCCCCAGGCTGCTTGAAGCGACCAGGCTAATCTGTGAAAAGCTGGACACTGCACGTGAACGCTAACGCTCAGGGCGTCAGCGTGGTGGTCGGTAGACGATGATACGTTCGCTGCTCTGCCTTGGCGTCCTGTCTCTGGTCGCGGTGGTGCTGGCCATGGCTTTAGGCAGCGTAACGATCCCGCTGCCTGACCTCTGGCAGGTCGTTCTGGGCGAAGGCAGCGCTTTGCATCGTACCCTTCTGATCGATTTGCGCTTGCCGCGCACTCTTGCGGCGTTTGCCACCGGTGGTTTGCTGGCGGTCGCGGGGGCCCTTATGCAGGTGCTTCTGCGCAACCCGCTCGCTGATCCTTACGTGCTGGGATTATCCGGCGGTGCTGCCGTTGGGGCGCTGCTGGCCATGCTGGCCGGAATGGGGACTCTGCTGATATCGGGTTCCGCGTTTGCGGGTGCAATGCTGGCCACCGTACTGGTGTTTGGTCTGGCGCACGGCACCGGCAGTTGGACGCCTTCACGGCTGCTGCTGACAGGGGTGGTTGTTGCGGCCGGTTGGGGCGCGGTTATTACCCTCATGCTGGCCTTAACGCCCTCCTATAAACTCCCCGGCATGCTTTACTGGCTGATGGGCGATGTCTCTTATGCGCGCTCGCCCTGGCCGGCACTCATCGTTCTGATTATATCCGTTGGGTTGATCCTGCCCCTTGCCCGTAATCTTAATGTCCTTGCGCGAGGACCTATGCAGGCGGCGGCGCTGGGCGTATCGGTGCGGCCACTGGAATGGACAATTTACGTTCTCGCCAGCCTGCTGACGGCCACCGCCGTGACCACCGCGGGCAGTATCGGATTTGTCGGCCTGATTGTGCCCCATATGCTCAGGCTGGTATTGGGCAACGATCAGCGCATTATCCTGCCGGCGAGCGCCCTCGCAGGTGGCACCTTGCTGGTTTTGGCGGATACGCTTGCACGCACGGTGATTGCTCCAGAACAGCTACCTGTCGGGGTGATCACTGCGCTGCTGGGCGTGCCCACCTTCCTTTACTTGTTGCATCGGAGCCGCTGATGAGCACGCTGCGCACCCACGATCTGATCATAAACGTGCCGGGCCGGCCCGATGGTTTTTCCCTGAATCTGAACATTGAACCTGGCCAGATCTGGGGCGTGCTTGGCCCCAACGGTGCCGGTAAAACCACCTTGATGCACACGCTGGCCGGCTTGCTGCCCGCCCGCAGTGGCCAGATAGTGCTGAATGACATCCTCTTGAAGGAACAGAAGCGTAGGCATATTGCCCGGCAACTGGGCCTTGTGTTCCAGGAGCGTCAGGACAGTTTTCCGGCCACGGTGATGGAAACCGCACTGATTGGTCGTCATCCCTGGCTATCGCCCTGGGAAAGTGAGCAAGGTGAAGACCAGGCTCGCGCTGCGCAGGCCCTAACCGCGCTGGATGTTAATCACCTGTCTGACCGCTTGCTGAACACGCTGTCGGGTGGTGAGCGCCAGCGTGTCGCCATCGCTACGTTGATGACCCAGAACCCTGATATATGGCTATTGGATGAGCCCACCAACCATCTGGACCTGCACCACCAGGTAAAGGTGATGAACCTGCTGGCGGACCAGGCAGGCACTGGCAAAACCGTTTTTCTTTGCTTGCACGATCTGAATCTGGCGGCACGCTGGTGCAGCCACGTGTTGCTGTTATACACCAGCGGTGATGCCTGCTGGGGGCCCGCGGAAACGATGCTGGAGCCTTCTGCGCTTGAGCAGTTGTATGATCAGAAACTGATCACCGTAGAGGTCGATGGCGCGTCACTTTTCGTACCCGTGCGCTCCGCGCCCAAACCCTGAAGATGGCTGGTTTATGAACGTTTCCGTACCCGCAGTGATGATTACCGCCCCCGCCTCCGGGCAGGGTAAATCCATGGTGACGGCCGCGTTGGCGCGCCTGCACCGGAACGCCGGCCGCAAGGTGCGAGTGTTCAAGCACGGCCCGGATTATCTCGATCCGATGATGCTTGAAGTGGCGTCCGGCCATCCGGTTTACCAACTGCACCCGTGGATGACCGGCGAGCACGAATGCCGCTGGCGCTTGGCAGAAGCCGCACAAGACGCCGATCTGATTCTGATTGAAGGGGCGATGGGGTTGTTCGACGGCGACCCGTCCAGCGCCGATCTTGCCAAGTTGCTGGGCATTCCCGCTTTGCCGGTGATTGACGCCGGCGGCATGGCGCAAACGTTCGGGGCTCTGGTGCTGGGCCTGGCGAGCTTCGATCCTGAACTGTCGTTGTATCAGGTTATCGCCAACAAGATCGGCAGCCCACGCCACGGCGACATGCTGAAAGAGGGGCTTCCGGAGGGCATCAGCCTGCTGGGAGCCATTCCCCGTCACGACGCCATGAGCATTCCTGATCGGCATCTGGGCCTGGTGCAGGCGTCAGAACTGAACAACCTGGACCAACAGCTTGATCAGGCGGCCGACGTGCTCAAAGCTGCGGGGCTTGAGGTGCTGCCAAAAGCGGTGAGCATCCCGGCGGCAGAGCCCGCGAACCCAGACGCTTTGCTGGCAGGCGTGCGAATTGCCATTGCCCGCGACCTGGCTTTCAGTTTTATTTACCGCGCAAACACAGAGTTGTTGGAGGCCATGGGGGCCGAGCTGCATTACTTCTCACCGTTGACCGACGCGCAGTTGCCGCCGGCCGATGCCCTCTGGCTTCCCGGCGGTTACCCGGAACTGCATGGCGGCACGTTGGCGAACAATACCGCTATGGCCGAATCAATCCGTGGGTTTTATAACGTCGGCAAGCCGATACTCGCGGAGTGCGGCGGTCTCATGGCCTGCGCCGAAGAACTGTCAGACAAGGAAGGAACTGTGCATTTGCTGTTTGGCCTGGTGCCCGGCCGCGCGGCCATGGCCAAGCGTTTGCAAGGGCTGGGCATGCACAGCCTCACAACGGAGCTGGGCGAGTTACGGGGCCACACGTTTCATCGCTCCACTCTGGATACGTCCTGGCAACCTGCCGCCTATACCCACAAACAGGCGGGCACCGGCGGCGAGGCGGTTTTCTGGCGCAGAGGGTTGGTGGCCAGCTATTTTCACGGTTACTTCCCCTCGGCTCCGACACTTGTGGCGGCCATTTTTCGCGGTAAACCGGAGCTGTTTGCCGGGCGTGAGGGTCTTCGCCAATGCGACACCTGAGTGCTTTTTTAACGGCCGTCACGATCTTGTTCGGTGCTCCCCCGCTGTTGGCGGCTACCGTTGTGGGCATTGTTTCGGAGCGTTCAGCAGCGGAAATGGCCGCTGGTGCCCATCGCTTTCTGGGCCGCAACCCTGATCATCGCGTGTTGTTGCGAACGCCCGCACAATTGGCCGTTAAGAGCGACGAACAGGTGCTCGATTTGCTGAAGAGCGCTGATGCAATGGTGCTTTCGGCGGTTTTTGGCGATCAGGTTGATCGCCTTGCCAGCCTGGTAGAAGAGGCGGAAGCAAGTCACTCAGGCGGGCCGTTGCCGATTCTGGGCATCAACAGCGACTGGCGTATTTCACGGCTGTCGCGGATCAACGGTATCCAGCCATTGGCGACGCTGGACGATGTCGGGCTAAGAGCGCTGGTTGCTGCCCCTGAGGCCGGTGTGGGTGCCAGTGAGGATCTGGCCGCCAGGCAGGCACGGTTTCCGGACCAGGCTGACTGGCTGGAGGGCCGGGCTTTTTATCAGGGCCGGACACCGAAACATATTGACGGCCTGATTCAGTGGCTGCTGGCCAAGGCCGGCCACGATATGGATTACGGCAAGCCCGAACCCCGTGCCAGTATTCGCTATTACCAGAACGGAGCGGCCAGCGCCGAGGCCTCTGCCCTGAAGCTGGTCGAGGGTCCGGTGGTGGTGATTCTTGATCTTGATAGCGGAGACCGGCCTGGAGACCGGGATTTACTCGATGATACGTGTGCCGCCCTGGAAGCCCGGAAGCTTCAGTGTTTCGCGATTCTCTCCCGGTGGGGTGGCGCCAGCCTTGAGGCACTTCGCGCTCTGGAGGAAACCATTCAACCGGCAAGGTTGGCGGGTATTGTCAGCCTTCAGGATTTCACCATCGGTGGCGGTGAGGGTCGCCGGCAGGTCACGAAACAGCTGATCCGCCTTAACGTGCCGGTGATCAAAGGCCTCAGGCTTGCGTCCCGAACGCGCAACCAGTGGCAGTTTTCCGCTGACGGTATTCCCGCCGACAAGGTGCATTACAAGCTGGCCATGCCGGAACTTCAGGGAGTCAGCCAGCCTATGGTACTGGCAACGGCAGAGCCGGAGGTGCTTGACCCGCTGACCGGCGTTGCGCTGACCTTGACCCGGCCCGTGCCCAACCGCGTTGCGGCGCTGGCTGAACGCCTGAAGCGTTGGCAGGCGCTGCAAACCAAAGACAATGCCCGCAAACGGGTGGCCATTATCTATTACAACCATCCTCCGGGGCGCCAGAATATCGGTGCTGACAACCTGGATGTTCCCGCCTCGCTCTTTGAGATGCTGACCTGGCTGAAAGCCGAGGGCTACAAAACCGGCCCCATACCGGATAGCCCGGAAGCCCTGCTTGATCTGATTCAACAGCGGGGGGTCAGCTTGCCGGATGATCCGCGGTCGTTGAAGGAAATGGCAACTAAGGTGCCGTCGATGAGCGCGCAAACCTACCGACAGTATTTCCAGTCTTTGCCAGCGGTTGTGCAGCAGGAAATGGTTAACGGGCCCACAGGGTATCTCCACGAACGCCTCGAACAAGCCCATCAGCTAGGCGAACAGGCGCTGGCCCTGGGCATATTGAACCGGGGAGTGAAGGACCTCCGAAACCTGATCGAACATATAAAACATCCTGATCGAGCAACCGCCCTGGCCCGCCTTGATCAGTACGAGGCCCTGTGGAACCAACGCCTGACCCAAGGCGGCCACAAAAGCGAACTGGATGCACAGCGAGCGTTACTGGTCGGGACCAACATTCCGGCACTCAAAGGCTGGGGTGAAGCACCGGGGCGATCAATGGTTGTGAACGATCGTCTGATTTTCCCCGGCCTGACATTCGGCAACATCTTTATCGGGCCTCAGCCGCCGAGAGGCTGGGAGGTGGATGAAGAGCTGCTGCACGCCAACACCACGTTCCCGCCTACTCACCAATACGTGGGCTTTTACCATTGGTTGAGGGACCACTATGCGGCCGACGCGCTGGTTTATGTGGGCCGGCATTCCACCCGGGAATTTCTGCCCCGGCGGCGTGCCGGCCTGACCGAAGACGATTATCCGGATTTGCTGGGCGGTGATCTGCCGCTGATCTATCCCTACATTGTGGACGGTGTTGGCGAGGGTATACAGGCCAAACGCCGGGCGCTGGGGGTCATGATCAGCCATCTGACACCGCCGCTGGCGGTTACTGAGCTGTACGATGATCTGCTTGAAATAAGGCAGCTGGTTGAGACATGGGAGTCTGCCGTCGAACCCGACAGCCCCACCCGGGAGCGCGCGCTGGAAATGCTTCGGGAAAAGATTGCCGCACTGGACATAGGCGAGGATATCGAGCATGAAATCGCCAGTGAAATGGGCCTTTCTGCTGACGAGGTGTCGGTGGATGAACTGTCGCCGGAATTGCTGGTTCACGAGGCCGGACACTATGTGACCGATATACAGGAACACTACATGCCTCTGGGTTTGCACGTGTTTGGTCGGGACTGGACGGCTGACATGCTGGACACCATGCTGACATCCATGGCGAGCGAATCCGGCACACCGGCGCCGGGCTTGAGACAGAAGCTGGCAGCGTCGCCGGCGGCAGAACGAGCGAGCTGGCTGAACGCGCTCGAGGGCAGGTTTGTGGCGCCGGGCCAGGGCAATGATCCGCTGCGAACACCGGACGTTCTGCCAACCGGCCGAAACTTCCACGCCCTGTCTGACGACCTGATCCCGACGCGAGTCGCCTGGTCGCTGGCTGAGGATCTGTTTGAAAAAGCAGAAAAAACCGGTACCCGACAACGCGACAAAAGTGATGCTTTGGTGCTCTGGGCGTCGGACACGGTTCGTGACGAGGGGGTGATGATCGCATTCGGACTCAGGCTCATGGGCATCCGGCCGGTCTGGAACAGCCGGGGTATTGTGAACGGCCTGGAACGCCTGCCGGCCGGGCCGGGCACTGACAACCCGGTTCGTCGCAATGTGCTCTTTACCACGTCCGGGCTTTTTCGGGATCTGTACGGCAGCAAGCTGGAATGGCTGGATCTGGCCTCCCGCTATGCGCTGGCGGGCGCTGCGCAAACGATCGTGAGCGATCACCCCGAGATGGCACCGGCCCTCGATCAGGCATTGTCGATAGTACCGAACGCCCTGCGCGAGCGAGGCGCGGAATCGCTTGAAACCAATGGCGTAGCCGCGCGTTGGGTTGCCGATGTGCGGGTTTTGCTGGCGGCCGGCCGGTCAGCGCGGGATGCGGGCACGCAGGCTGCCTACCGGGTGTTTGGCACAGCGCCAGGGGCATACGGCGCCGGGGTGAACAGGCTGGCTACCCGCACGGGCGCCTGGCAGGAGCGACAACAACTAAGCGATGCCTATCGCCGCCGCATGGGCCATGTTTACGGCAAAGAAAGTCTGGGTGATCCGGCGTACGAGGCATTTGATCGCCAGTTACTTTCAGTAGGGAACACCTATCTGGGCCGCTCCAGCCATTTGTACGGCCTGCTTGATAATGACGACGGTTTTGATTTCCAGGGCGGGCTCTCCAATGCCGTAGAGCACCTGCGGGGCGAACCACCGGAAAATCGGGTTTTGCAGTATGAGGACCCCGATAACCCCCGTGTGGATTCACTTCAGCGAGCGTTGCAGGTTGAGCTGCGCGCCCGCAATCTCAATCCGCAGTGGCTGGCACCGTTAATGGAGCATGGCTATGCCGGTGCCCGTACTATGGGCAGCGACTTTCTGGATAACCTGTGGGGCTGGCAAATTACCAGCCCGCAGGTGCTGCGTTCGAGCGTCTGGGACGAGATCAACGACGTGTATTTTCAGGATCGTCACGGCCTTGGCCTGAATGACTTTCTGGCCGAGGGGCACAATGTTCACGTGAAGACGCATATGCAGGCGATTGCGCTGCTGGCGGCCAAACGAGGATTCTGGGACGTGGATGTGTTCACCCTGCGATCCCTGGTACGTGATTTCGCCGGGAACATCATCGAACATGGCCTGCCCGGGAGCGGCCACACCCGCCCGAATCATCCGTTGATGGACTGGGTGGCGGATCAGTTGGACCCGCAACAGCGGGAGGCTTTCGATTCTGCCCGTAAAGGCGGCTCTTCCAGATATCCTTCCCTGCGCGGGGCGAGCCGCGATTGCCAGAAACCGGTGGAGCTTGCATCCTCATGTTGAGGCTGTGCCCGCCACCAGCCCATTCATTTGCGAACTGAAAAGGAACGATTGAATGCGTGAACGCGCCAAAGACCCCGAACGCCACGCCCGCCGGATGGCGGCCAAGCAAAAAATGATGCACGAACGCATTGCTAACGCCCAGAAAGAACAGGGTGTGTTACTGGTATTGACCGGCCCGGGCAAAGGCAAAAGCAGCTCCGGTTTTGGCATGGTTGCCCGCGCCCTCGGCCACGGTATGAAAGTCGGCATTGTGCAGTTCATCAAAGGTGCGTTCAGCACCGGCGAGGAAGCTTTTTTCCGCGACCTGCCCAATGTGGATTACCATGTAATGGGGCAAGGCTACACCTGGGATACCCAAAACCGGGAGCAGGACGTTGCCTCTGCCAATGCCGCCTGGGACATAGTCGCGGCCATGCTGCAGGACGACCGCTACGACATGATTCTGCTGGACGAGCTCAACATTGCGCTCAAGTACGACTACATTGATCTGGACCGTGTACTGGACGATCTGCAGGGCCGCCCGGAGATGCAGCACGTGGTGGTTACCGGGCGTAACGCGCCACAGGAACTGATTGATCTGGCAGACACCGTTACCGAAATGGGCGTGGTGAAGCACGCCTTCAAGGATCAGGGCATCAAGGCCCAAAAGGGCGTTGAGCTTTAAATGCCCACGCTGATGATTCAGGGCACCACCTCAGACGCCGGTAAAACCACCGTGGTTGCGGCCCTGTGCCGCTGGCTGGCGCGCCAGGGTGTGTCGGTGGCGCCGTTCAAGCCGCAGAATATGGCACTGAACAGCGCGGTTACGATCGATGGCGGTGAAATTGGCCGGTCTACCGCACTGCAGGCGCTGGCTTGCGGCCTTGAACCTCACAGCGATATGAACCCGGTGTTGTTGAAGCCACAAAGTGACTGCGGCGCCCAGGTGATTCTGCGCGGCCAGGTGCACGGCAACATGGATGCGCTGGATTATCACGCCTACAAAGCCGAGGCAATGGTGGCGGTGATGGACGCCTGGCGTGCGCTCAGCGCACGCTATGATGTGATTATCGCCGAAGGCGCGGGCAGCCCCGCTGAAATTAACCTGCGCGCCAAC
>NZ_DRGY01000015.1 GCF_011049865.1 Marinobacter antarcticus
GGATTAAAAACTTTGAGGGGCGCTCACTGGGCAATCCAAAACCTCGACAGTGGAGCGTCAAGACGAACGGCGGCGCATTTGACCAGTTTACGGGCGCCACTATTACACCTCGGGCCGTGGTAAAGGCCGTCGAGAGATCGCTGGTTTATTTCCGGCAGAACCAGCAGGTCATCCGGGCTAAAATGAATAAACCCCCATCAGGGCATGGCCCCGTGGTCATACCCGGAGATAGGACCAACACATCCCTGAACGTGGAGCAATCCTGATCATGGCGACGAAAACGTCCGGCGAAATCATCCGTGACGGCCTCTGGGACAACAACCCGGCGCTGGTTCAGGTGCTCGGGCTGTGCCCGCTTCTTGCGGTCACCAGTACCGTTGTGAATGCCATTGGTCTTGGGCTGGCAACGCTGATGGTATTGATGGGGTCCAATCTGGCGGTTTCCCTGATCCGGAATTTTGTCGGCGAATCCGTACGCTTGCCCGCATTTGTGATGATTATTGCCTCATTTGTAACCTGCGCCGAGTTGCTGATGCAGGCCTACACGTACGAGCTTTATCAGATACTCGGAATTTTCATTCCGCTCATTGTCACCAACTGCGCCATTCTTGGCCGCGCGGATGCGTTTGCCTCACGCAATGCGCCCGGCCCCGCGCTGCTTGACGGCATAATGATGGGCGCCGGCTTCTTTATCGTATTGGTGATTCTCGGCGGCATGCGCGAACTGATTGGCCAGGGCACCTTGTTTGCGGACATGCACCTGTTGCTCGGCCCCACGGCTGCCAACTGGACTCTGGAACCCTTTACCAACTACCCGGACATGCTTTTCATGGTACTACCGCCGGGTGCGTTCGTTGGGCTCGGCTTGTTGATTGCCTTGAAAAATGGTATCGACAACCACATCAAGGAACGCCAGAAAGTTCCTCAGCCAGCCGCAACGTCCGGCGCCAAGCGCGTTCGCGTGACCGGAAACCTCTCATGATCCGCGACCAGAGTCGTAATGAAACACCATGAACAAAGCCAAACGTACTGAAATTTTCTCCCGCTTACGGGAAGCAAACCCTAACCCGACAACGGAGCTGAATTTCAGCAGTCCGTTTGAGTTACTTATTGCGGTTATTCTCTCTGCACAGGCAACGGATGTAGGTGTCAACAAAGCGACAGACAAGCTCTATCCGGTCGCTAACACGCCGGAGGCCATACAAGCGCTGGGTGTGGATGGTCTGAAGAGCTATATCAAAACGATTGGACTGTTCAACAGCAAAGCGGAGAACGTTATCAAGACCTGCCGCATTCTGATCGAAAAGCACAACAGCATAGTGCCGGATAACCGCGACGATCTGGAAGCTCTTCCGGGGGTTGGTCGCAAAACCGCCAACGTTGTTCTGAATACAGCGTTCGGGCAGTTGGCCATGGCGGTGGACACGCATATTTTCAGGGTATCAAATCGCACCGGTATTGCGCCGGGCAAGAACGTTGTGGAAGTTGAAAATCGACTGATGCGGCTGGTGCCAACGGAGTTCCTTCAGGATGCCCATCACTGGCTTATTTTACACGGTCGCTATACTTGCATAGCACGCAAACCCAGATGTGGCGCCTGTATCATTGAGGATCTATGCGAGTTCAAGCAAAAACGTGACTATCTTTAAGCAACCGACTTATAACATAAAACGCCAGCCATGAGGCATGGCTGGCGTTTTGGGCATTGCGTCAGAAAGTCTATTTGAACAAAAGATTTCCCGTCAGACCTTCTTTTTCAAGTATCTCTCGTAAACGCCGCAACGCTTCTACCTGAATCTGACGAACGCGCTCTCGGGTCAGGCCAATTTCCTGCCCCACTTCCTCCAGCGTGCTAACCGGATAGCCCCTTAACCCGAACCGCCGGGACAGGACTTCCTGCTGCTTGTCGCTGAGGAGGTCTATCCATTTTTCAAGGCATGAACACATATTGCTGTCTTGCAATGCGTCTGCAGGGTCAGAAGCGCCTTCATCGGCCACCGTGTCCAGCAAGGATTTGTCTCCCCCTGCGCCGATGGGCGTATCCATGGATGCAACGCGCTCGTTAAGCCCCAGCATCCGCTTTACATCATTAACCGGCTTATCAACTTTCCGTGCGATTTCCTCTGCCGTGGGCTCATGATCCAGCTTCTGCGTCAGTTCACGGGCAGCACGCAGGTAAAGATTCAATTCTTTGACGACGTGGATGGGCAGGCGGATTGTGCGGGTCTGGTTCATTATGGCCCGCTCAATGGTCTGACGAATCCACCAGGTTGCGTAGGTTGAGAAACGAAAGCCCCTTTCCGGGTCAAATTTTTCAACCGCGCGGATCAGCCCGAGGTTGCCCTCTTCAATCAGATCCAGCAGCGTTAGCCCGCGATTGACATAGCGGCGGGCAATTTTAACAACCAACCGCAGGTTGCTTTCTATCATTCGTTTGCGGCCGGAGTCCTCGCCTTTGCGCGCCAGACGCGCAAAATAGACTTCTTCTTCCGGTGTGAGAAGGGGTGAAAACCCGATTTCATTGAGATAAAGCTGTGTGGCGTCCAGCTGTTTCGAGCTGGTGTAATACCGCCCCTGGGTGGGGAATCCACCATCGACGTCGGCAGCCTCCGGCTGGCTCCTGTCGGTTTTTTCCTCTGCTAGTAACTGATCCTCCGAGTCATCAACGTCTGTTATGCGATCAACAATGATACTTTCTTGTTCTGCTGACATATCTCTTGCCCCGCCTTTCAACAATCCTGGATTTTCGCCCGATACTTTTTTTTGTTGCGGGCATTGGTTACTTCTTTTCTCATCAGGACTTTCTCAATGGCCAGCGCATGCGCTGTTACCATCATTTCTTCTTGTTTTAAATACTGCTCCCTGTGATTAACGTGGTGGCAGATAATGGGCTGGATCGACCGGGTTACCATTTTTTCGAATTTCAAAATGCAACATGGTGCGCTCCGTGCCGCTGCCGCCGAGCTCTGCAATCACCTGCCCGGCTTTTACTCCCTCCCCTTCGCTAACCAGAATCTTCCGGTTGTGCGCGTACGCGCTCAGGTAATGCTCGTTATGATTTACAATAATCAGGTTGCCATAACCCAATAAACCATTGCCAGCGTAGACAACACTTCCATCTGCGGCGGCTCTTACAGCATCCCCGGCTTTTCCGGCAATATCAACGCCTTTGTTGACTTTTCCAGATGCTGAGTAGCCTGCAATTACGGTGCCAGAGTGTGGCCAACGCCACGGAATGCTGGCTACCGTCTGCGTACGAGAAGCCAGTGGGGCAGCATTATCCGGTTTCCGGGTGACGGCTGGTTTCCGGGTTTTTGTGGAAATTGAAGCATGAGTTCTGGCTCCGGACGCCCGGGCCGATGTGTTTGCAGAGGGTCTGGATGTCTTTGCCGTTGTGCGATTGCTACTGCCTGACGATGCGGTACCGCGCAGATCCAGTCGGAGCACTTGCCCGGCGCGGATTGCCCAGGGCGGGCCAATCCCGTTGGCATTGCCCAACTCCTTATAGTCTCGCCCGTAAGTCCAAGCAATGCCGTAAAGCGTCTCTCCCTGGCGAACGAAATGCCGCCCCCAATAAACGGGTGGATTGTAGATATCGTCCTGATAGAGCGCCTGAGTGTTGCATCCACTCATTGCGCCGAAAAGGAAAAGAAATGCGATGAGAAAAAACCAGGCTTTGATCGTTTCGGAGGAACAGGAAAAGGACTGGGCACCAAAGAGGAACCGCGGGGGGGCCGACAATACGGCTTGAGCTGACCCACGTAATAATCTCACAGAAATAACACCGGCCCGGTTATTAGAAATCTGGTTAGGCTCTGAATCTGTTCAAAGAAGATCCTGAAGTTTTAAAAGTAACCCGCTAATTTATTGCACATTTTTAAATAAATTCCAAGCCTCTTACGGCCTGGCACTGTTACCTGACGCCTTTTTTGTTACGGGCGGGAACAGCAGTGTGCCTGTAAAGGTAACACAGGCTTACCCTGCGTTATCGGCTGTCAGCGGCGCCGTTTTTTGATAGCGCCTGCCAAACCACTCCATCAGCAACACAAGCATCACACCGGTAATGGCCATTGCCGCTGCCACCGCAATCTGCGGATCCAGACCCGTAAGATCTGAAAAAGCCCACGGGCTGATGCTGACCTCACTCAACGGCACCTGAGCTCCCGAACTGTTCGTACGCCAGCTGAGAATCTCTTTCCACGGCCATACTTTGTTCAGTGCACCGATCATAAAGCCTGTAAGCAACGCCAAAACATGATCGTGGTATTCGCGGAACGCCCAGGTAATCAGCCTTGCAACCGACAACAAACCCACCAGACAGCCCGCCATGAACAGCAGCAATATACCGATATCCAGGGATTTTATGGCAGCCAGAATCGGCGCATACATCCCGATAATAACCAGAATAAAACTGCCGGAAATGCCGGGCAGAATCATCGCGCAGATTGCGACGGCTCCGGCGGCGAAAAACGTGAAAGCGGAAGGCTCAAGTTGGCCGGCAGACAAGGTCGTGATCCACCACGCGCTGCCAATGCCGACCACAAGAGGAATAAACAGCGCCGTGCGGTAATGCCGTGCCTGGCGGGCAACGTGCCAGACAGACGCAAGAATCAGCCCGAAAAAGAAGCTCCATATCAGAATGGGATACTCAGCAAGTGCAAAGCTGATTGCCGATGCCAACGTAACAACGCTGACAAGAATGCCGGCAAGCAGAGCGCTCAGGAAAGTACCATCACAGGCCTGCCAGAAGGCTCTCACACGGCCCTTGGCTAAATCCCGGAAAAGGGCAACAGGAACAGCGTTAATGGCCGCCAGAAGCCGGAAGTAAATACCGGTTATAAACGCAATGGTGCCGCCGGAGACACCAGGAACAATGTCAGCCGCCCCCATTGCTATGCCCCTGAAAAAAACCGAGGCCGGATGCTGTGCACGATCATTGCTTTGAATACTGGTTTTTTGCGATTGATCAATCAACGGACAACTCCGCCCAAAAGGGGTACAAAACGAACCGGCTCCAGTTCATAACGTTCAAACCGGTCACCGTTGCGAACCATTTTAACAAGCACCTGGTGCCCTTCACCCACAGGTGCCACGAGTACACCGCCATCAGCCAGTTGATCCAGCAATTCCGTTGGCACCTCCATGGGCGCGGCGGTCACGATAATACCATCGAACGGTCCTCTTTCTGGCCACCCCATACCGCCGTCGGCGTGTTTGAGCATTACGTTGTATATTTTGAGCTGCTGCAGCCTCTCCCGGGCACGATCCTGCAGCGGCTTGATCCGCTCCACGCTGTAAACCCGTTCAAACAACTGCGACAACACGGCGGTCTGATAACCCGATCCTGTGCCCAATTCCAGCACTCTGGCGGGCTCATGCTTTAACAACAGTTCTGTCATTCTTGCGACGATATAGGGTTGAGACAGCGTTTGGCCGTAGCCGATAGGGAGCGAAGTATCCTCATAAGCCCGATGCGACAGCGCTTCATCCAGAAAAATGTGGCGTGGTACCTGCCCCATGATTTCCAGCACGCGATCCGATTCGATACCCGATTCCTTGAGGCGCTGAACCAGACGCATACGGGTGCGCCTGGATGTCATCCCGATACCCTGAAGCGCACCACTCACGCCTCATCTCCCATGGAGGTGTGAAGAGAGTCCACCCAGGTTCTGAGTGAAACAAGCGCTTCGTGGCGAGTCATATCTATGTGAACCGGCGTCAATGACACATACCCTTGGGCGACGGCGTGGAAGTCCGTTCCCGGGCCAGCATCGCCGCCTTTCCCCGCCGCGCCAATCCAGTAGCGCTCCCTACCTCGCGGGCAGGTCATTGGAACCGCGCCTTCGGCTCGTTCGCGGTTACCCAGCCGAGTAACACGAAACCCGGCGAGTTCCTCCCAGGGCACGTCGGGCACGTTCACATTAAGTATAGAGCGAGGCCCCAGAACAAACGGGCGCGCACTTTCCATAAGCATGCGCACAACCCTCGCGGCCGTGTTGTAATGATTCCGCCCCTCACTCACCAAAGAGACCGCAATGGCTGGTAATCCGAGATGACGACCTTCCGTTGCCGCCGCGACGGTACCGGAATAGATGATGTCATCCCCCAGGTTTGCATGGGTGTTAATGCCTGAGACCACCCGATCAAAAGGCTCGCGGAACAATCCGTTAACCGCCAGATGCACGCAGTCTGTGGGCGTGCCGTCAACCGAACGGAAACCGTTAGGATGTTGATCAACGGTAAGGGGGCGGTTAAGCGTCAAGGCGTTACTGGCCCCGCTGTGATCCCTGTCCGGCGCGACGACTTCAAGATCACCCAAGCCTTTGAGGCCTTCATACAAGGCGACAAGCCCCGGTGAATTAACACCGTCATCGTTTGACAACAAAATGCGCACAGTGCTCTCCGATAAATCTCTGAAAAATAAATCCCTAGCCAATAAACCGCTAGTCGTGTTGTTTTTTATGATGGCTGAGGCTTAGGTCCTCAAGCTCAAAAATATCGCCCAAAACCGTGGTCGCGTACTGGCCCGGCACGAGAAAAAAGTCCAGTTCCAGACTGTCATCGTCCAACCACGACCAAACCAGGCCCTCCGGCATGGCCATCAGCGGACGACGCTCAGGCTTCATTCGCGTGGTCGCGAATAGTGATTCCAATTCAGGGGCCTGCGCCACTATGTGCCGCTCGCGCTGGCCGGCCTCGCCGTCGGCGCTTGTACCACCGTCACCCCATAAGGGACCGCTTGCGGTCTCAGTTGGCTCCCCCGGTAGTGGCGCCTGCCAACTGCCATCAGCCACTCGCGACGCAAGCACTTCATTAAAAAGCCAGGATCGAGCAGCCGAAAAGTACAATACGTTTTTCCGGTCATCTCTGCCACCGCCTGACTTATTCCAACCGCGCCCTCGCCCGCTGCGCTTTCCCTTCCCGCTTCTGCGATTCAATGCCGTTGGATCAATATGAACCGCACGATCCAGGTTTGCGCCGCTAAAACCAAAACGCTGTGGGCCAAAGTAGTTGGGCGCGCCCTGGCTTTTCAGTCGCTCAAGCGCACGTTCGACAACGTCCCGCTCAGCACTGACCTGCCGGAGCGTAATCGTGAAGTGATTGCCCTGGTGATCACCTCGGCGGAGTTTTCGAACGCTACGACACGCTGATGTTACCGGCCAGTGTGACGAGATCTCTGCTATCAACGCCTTGTCGTCATCCATCATACCGGGCCGGTAAAGGCTGAACCATTGACGGGTAATCGCGTGACGGTCCTTCAGCCCACAAAATCCCACGTCAAAGGATCGACAGCTGGCAATGTTGGCAAGCTCCCCTGCCACAAACTCCGTGTTGTCGCCGGTTTTTTCGAGGTGCAGGCACAAATGCTCGCCTTCGCCCGCAACATTGGCACTTTCAAAAAGACTGACCTGCGCTGAAAATTCCTCCAGCACTTCTCCCACTCTGAAGTCTTCCGGAACGGTTTTCAGTTGAGCGCTGGCGACGCGCGTGCCTGCCGAAACAGGCCAGTCCAGCCGCCAGTTCCCTGCACCCATGCCGGCGCCGCTCACGATGCCACCTGCTCAAGCAGACAAACGGCCTGGCAAGCAATACCCTCGCCACGGCCGGTGAACCCCAGTTTCTCGCTGGTCGTCGCTTTCACACTCACACAACTGGCCGGAATGCCCAGATCCTGGGCAATATTCGAACGCATTGCCTCAATGTGCGAAGCCATTTTTGGTGCCTGAGCGATAATCGTTGTGTCGACATTCAGAACACCAAAGCCTTCCTCGGCCACCCGGGCCATAACCCGACGCAACAGGTCTCGGCTGTCTGCGCCGGCCCACTCGGCGCTGGTATCAGGAAAAAAATGACCGATATCACCCAGGGCAACCGCGCCCAGAAGAGCGTCTGCCAGAGCGTGCAACAGTACATCGCCATCAGAGTGGGCTTTCAAGCCTTGGCTGTAGGGTATGGACACCCCGCCCAGAACGACAGCGTCGCCTGCGCCAAAGGCATGAACATCAAAGCCCTGACCAATTCGCATAATTTACTCCGGGAAGATACAGACAATTCAGAACCGGCTGAGAATAAAACCGGCGAGATCCAGGTCGGCGGGTACGGTAATCTTGATGTTATCCGGCCGACCTTCAACCAGCACGGGCATATTACCGGAAAACTCCATGGCGGAGGACTCATCTGTTACCGGCTGCCCTTCAGCAAGCGCCAACTCCAGCGCCTCAACCAGCATGGAATAACGGAACATCTGTGGCGTCAGTGCACGCCATAGCTGGCTGCGGTCCACCGTTCCGACGATCTCCGGCAGCTTACCCCGGTCTGCTTTTTTTAGCGTATCGGCGACTGGCGCGGCCAGAAGACCACCCACCGGATGGTCAGACAAGGTTGAAACAAGATTTGCCAGATCGCTTGGGTGAACACAAGGCCGAGCGGCATCGTGAACCAATACCCAATCGTTATCCGCAACCTGCTCTTCCAATGCGCGCAGGGCTGAGAGAACGGAGTTCGCTCGTTCGCAGCCACCGCCGCACGTCTGAATACGGTCATCGGTACTGGCGTCAGTGTCTGACCACCAATGATCCGCAGCATTCAGCGGCACCATGCAACCGGAAAAAAGGCGCGAATCCAGAAGTCGTGAAAGGGTGATGTCCAGAATAAAGCGATTGTTGATACGGAGGTACTGCTTGGGACATTCGGCCTGCATACGCTGGCCAGTGCCGGCAGCGGGAACAATTAACCAAAGTCCGGGATGAGGCATAGGCGGTCCAGACCCTTGAAATCAGTGCTCAACAACGAGAAAGAAGGTTTCATCGTCGCGAATCAGCCCAAGGTTCATCCGGGCCCGCTCTTCCACTGCGCCCTGTTCGTTGCGAAGATTTCGCACCTCCGCGTACAAGCGCTCATTGCGGGCGGACAGCTCGGAGTTTTCTTCCTGCTGTTCGGCAATCGACTTGTCCAGTGTCCAGACCTGCGCAAAGCTACCCTCTCCAACCCACAGGCGCACCTGCAGCAAGAGAATGAGAACGACCATGAAAGCCCAGAGCAACTTCATTAATACAGATTCCGTTCAGGCGTAAATCGATTGAACATACAACGTCAGACGTTGAGTATAGACCTTAGAGTAGATTAGCAACAAATTCTTCTAACTGATTGGACAAAAAGGCCATCGTGTTTGAATGGTCATTCAAAACACGATGGCTTTGATCTTAACCCTGCCCTTTAATCTCGCTCAGACCGCGATAAGGGGCCTTGTTGCCAAGTACCTCTTCAATGCGCAGCAACTGGTTATACTTGGCAACGCGATCAGATCGGCAAAGAGAGCCTGTTTTGATCTGCCCGGCACAGGTGGCAACCGCAAGATCGGCAATGGTTGTGTCTTCCGTTTCACCGGAACGGTGAGAAATAACGGCTGTAAAGCCGGCATCCTGCGCCATCTTGATGGCGTCCAGAGTTTCACTCAAACTGCCAATCTGATTGAACTTGATCAGGATGGAGTTACCCACACCCGTATCAATACCACGTTTGAGAATTTTGGTATTGGTAACAAACAAATCGTCACCCACTAACTGCACCTTACTACCAATTTTGTCTGTCAACACCTTCCAGCCGTCCCAATCGCTCTCGTCCATACCGTCTTCAATGGACAAAATCGGATAGCGCTCAGCCAGACCCGCCAGGTAATCCGCAAAGCCGGCAGAATCAAAGCTCTTGCCTTCGCCGGCCAGATTGTACTGGCCGTCTTTGTAGAATTCAGAAGCCGCACAGTCCAGAGCCAGGGTAATATCGGTGCCCAGCTTGTAACCGGCTTTTTCCACAGCTTCCTTGATAATCGCCAAAGCCGCTTCGTTAGAAGGCAGGTTGGGCGCAAAGCCGCCTTCGTCGCCTACGGCAGTGCTCAAACCCTGAGCTTTGAGCACCTTTTTCAGGCTGTGGAATATCTCGGCACCGATGCGCAACGCTTCCGCAAAACTCTTGGCAGCAACCGGCTGCACCATGAATTCCTGGATGTCGACGTTGTTGTCTGCGTGCTCACCACCGTTCAGAATATTCATCATTGGCACCGGCATGCTGAATTTGCCGGACGTACCGTTAATATCAGCAATGTGTTCGTACAGCGGCTTGCCCAAAGAGTTTGCGGCAGCTTTGGCGGCGGCCAGCGACACCGCAAGAATAGCGTTAGCGCCCAGATTGGCTTTGTTCTCGGTGCCGTCCAGCTCCAGCATGATGTTGTCCACCCCACGCTGATCGGCGGCATCTTTGCCTTTCAATGCATCACAGATCTTGCCGTTAATGGCCTCAACCGCCTTGCGCACGCCCTTACCCAAGTAACGGGACGCATCGCCATCGCGCAGTTCCAGCGCTTCGCGCGAACCGGTGGACGCACCCGAAGGCGCACAAGCCCGGCCAAGAGTGCCGTCTTCCAGAATTACGTCTGCTTCCACCGTAGGGTTTCCACGGGAATCCAGAACCTCACGGGCTTTAATATTGGCAATCTTGGTCATTCTTCAGGGTCTCCAAGTTTATAAACAAAATCTGGTGCAAGAGAGCGGTGTACATAACGCGAAAACCGCCAATCAGGCGGTGTCGATGGGCTTAAAACTTTTCACAAGGTCGTCAACGGCCTTCACTCTCTGTAAGAAAGGCTCAAGCTGACTCAAGCGCAGTGCACAAGGGCCATCGCACTTGGCCTCATCCGGATTCGGGTGAGCCTCCAGGAACAATCCCGCCAAGCCTTGCGACATGCCCGCCAGCGCCAAGTCTGTCACTTGAGCTCGGCGGCCACCGGCAGAATCTGCACGGCCGCCCGGCATCTGCAGAGAATGAGTTACATCAAACATAACCGGAACGTTCATGGACTTCATAATACCAAAGCCCAGCATGTCGACCACAAGGTTGTTGTACCCGAAGCTGCTGCCCCGTTCGCACAATATAACCCGGTCATTTCCGGCTTCTGAGCACTTGGTGATGATGTGCTTCATCTCTTGGGGCGCCAAAAACTGCGCTTTCTTGATATTGATCACTGCGCCGGTTTTCGCCATGGCAACCACCAGGTCTGTCTGACGGCTCAGAAAAGCGGGCAGTTGAATAATGTCGCAAACCTCGGCCGCAGGCGCTGCCTGAGCCGCGTCGTGCACGTCAGAAATAATCGGAACGCCGTATTTGCTTTTGATATCGGCCAGAATTTGCAGGCCTTTATCGAGCCCTGGCCCCCGGAATGAGCTCACCGAGGATCGGTTTGCTTTGTCGAAAGATGCCTTGAACACGTAAGGAATGCCCAGCCTTGCGCACACCTCCACGTAAGCTTCAGCAACCTCAAACGCCATATCCCGGGATTCGAGAACGTTCATGCCGCCAAACAGCACAAACGGCTTGTGATTCGCGATATCAATATCAGCAACCGTAACGGTGTTCCGGGCCATAATCAGGATTCCTTACGTTTCGCCAGCGCAGCTTCCACAAACCCCTTGAACAACGGGTGACCGTCGCGGGGCGTGGACGTAAATTCCGGGTGAAACTGACAGGCAACAAACCAGGGGTGATCGGCAACTTCCACAACTTCCACCAGTTTGCCATCGGTGGAACGCCCGGAAACCTGCAGACCAGCCGCCTCCAACTGCGGCAGAAAGTGGTTATTCACCTCATAGCGGTGACGATGGCGTTCGCGAATGGTTTTTCTGCCGTAACAGTTAGCAATATTAGAACCCTCTGTCAGCACGCAGTCCTGGGCACCCAGGCGCATGGTGCCGCCAAGATCGGAGTCATCGGTGCGCTCTTCGCGCTCACCTGTCGCATCCAGCCATTCTGTTATCAGGCCAATAACGGGCTCCGGAGTGTGCTCACGAAATTCAGTGCTGTGGGCATCCACCAGGCCGGCTTTATTGCGGGCGTATTCAATAACCGCGACTTGCATGCCCAGGCAAATACCCAGATAAGGTACTTTATTTTCGCGAGCGTACTGCACGGTGAGAATCTTGCCTTCCACGCCCCGCTCGCCAAAGCCACCTGGAACCAGGATCGCGTCGGCGCTCTCAAGCGCCTGAGTGCCGTCGCGCTCGATGTCTTCGGAATCAATGTAATTGATCTTTATCTTGGTGCGGGTCTTGATACCGGCATGCAACAAGGATTCTATCAGCGACTTGTAGGCCTCAAGTAGTTCCATGTATTTGCCGACCATGGCAATCGTTACTTCATGCTCCGGATTCATCAATGAATCAACAACATTGTCCCACTCACTGAGATCCGCCTTGCGGGCATCAAGATTGAAACGCTCGATAACCAGCTGATCCAGGCCATGCTCGTGCAGCATGCGGGGAATAGCATAAATGGACTTGGCATCGCGCATCGGAATAACAGCGCGCTCTTCAACGTTCGTAAACAGAGCGATTTTCCGGCGGGAGCTGACATCCACCTCATGATCCGAGCGACACAGCAGAATGTCAGGCTGCAAGCCAATAGAGCGCATTTCCTTCACGGAGTGCTGTGTCGGTTTGGTTTTGATTTCGCCGGCAGTGGCAATGTAAGGCACCAGGGTGAGATGCATAAACAGCGCGCGGGAGGAACCTACCTCAACCTTCATCTGGCGACAGGCCTCAAGGAACGGCAACGACTCAATGTCTCCAACCGTACCGCCCACTTCAACCAGGGCTACGTCGGCGCCGGCTGCGCCTTCAAATACC
>NZ_DRGY01000016.1 GCF_011049865.1 Marinobacter antarcticus
CACGGTGCCCCCGCAGATTCAATCAGCTGTTGGTTAATGAACGCGATTACGCCAATACCAACGCCTGCGCTGATTAGGCTCAGAAGCATGATGATAACGAAGGGGAGGCGGTACTGGCGGAAAACGATGGCGAGTAGCTCCATCAAGGCTCCAGGATAGTGGCTGCAATGATCAGCGAAATGTATAATAATAATCAGTTGCGTTTATGTTCTCTTAAAAATACTTCGTATGCAAACCGGCTTTGCGGGTTCGTGGCCCGTAATGGAGTGTGTGGCGGAGTGCCAGAGGTTCAGTTTCCCAGCCATGTTAGTTTTTTTGGATAATCTGTTGCTATTTGTCCGTTATTTTGGTCACCCACAGACCCGTGTTGGGGGGCTTCTAGTACTGCCGTTTTTCTTTCTGACGTTAGTGTCTCTGAGTGTCGAAGCTTCGGTATCCAGCCATTCACAACCGCAGAATGAAGCCCCGCGAGTGGCGGCCATTGATTGGACGCTGGTCGAAACCCTTATGTCTTTAGGGGTAGTACCGGTTGCGGCGGCTCAGATCAAGGACTATCAGGCCTGGGTCGTGGAGCCGTCACTTCCTGAACAGGTTGTGGATGTAGGCCTGCGTGCTCAGCCCAACCGAGAGTTAGCTGCTTCATTGAATCTTGATCTTATCCTGATATCCCCTTTGTACAGTGCGATAGAGCCCACTCTTTCACAGATAGCGTCGGTTCAGACGCTGACCACATACAATCCAGAGAACGATTTTTGGCAAAACCTTGTAGAAACGACAAGACGGGTTGGCGAGCTGACCGACCGCTCGGCAGAAGCTGAAGCTGTTATAGAGCATCATCGCTCGCGAATTGAGCGGATAAAAGAAACAATTGCCGTGGATACCCCTCCGCTTTTAGTCGTTCAGTTTATTGATGATCGTCATGTGCGTGCTTATGGCAAAGGTAGCTTATACGACATGGTGATCAATCGACTCGGGTTGCAAAACGCCTGGAAAGGCGAAACGAATATGTGGGGCTACACCACAGTCGGTATAGAAGAACTGATTACTCAGGGATATCTGGTGATTGTCGATCCGGTTCCCATGAGCGCAGAGGGGATTTTTGACAGTAACAGGCTTTGGCAAGCGTTGCCGGCCGTTCGTCACGATCGGGTTCTATCGTTACCCGCAGTGTGGAGTTTTGGTGCACTACCTTCCGCAGTTCGCTTTGCTGATGAATTGTCTCAGGCACTGACTGATCAGCACGCCACTGAGCTGGGCTTGAAGAACTTATGATCTCTCTACATCGGCGGGCCTCTCCAGCGTATATTTGTTTGCCACTGGTTATCCTCTGCGCTGTTATCACCTTCAATTTGTTGAAACAAACACTGCCAGACTTGAACGAAGGCGCTTTCGATTTTGCTATCGGGCTCTCTGCGCCTGAAGCCCAAACGATGTCTGCAGCCGTGTTTCAGTTCAGTGTGCTGCCTCGCATGGCTATCGCCCTATTGGTTGGTGCAGCGCTCGGTCTGGCCGGCGTTCTGATGCAGCAAGTTTTACGTAATCCTATTGCCTCGCCGACGACCTTAGGTGTTGCCAGTGGGGCGCAACTTGGCCTTTTGCTGGCCACTCTTTTTGCGCCCGGTCTCTTGGCCTTCGGCAGTGAATGGGTGGCACTGGCAGGAGGCGCAATCTCATTACTGATTGTGCTTTCATTATCCTGGCATCGTGGGCTGGCGCCCGTTGCTGTGGTTTTGGCAGGCTTAGTTGTTAATCTTTATATCGGTGCGCTGAGCACGGTATTGATACTTTTTCATCAGGAAGAATTTCGCGGCTTGATGATCTGGGCTGCTGGCTCTCTTGCTCAAAATAGCTGGAGCGACACCCTGCATTTGTTGCCCCGCCTGGTCGTAGCGGCGATCATAGCCGGATTAATGGCGCGGCCCCTAAGCTTGTTGGAATTGAATGAATCCAGTGCCAGTAGTCTCGGCATATCTGTGCGTAAGCTTCGATTACTGGCCTTGGGTCTGTCGGTTTTTATTACTGCATCTGCAGTTAGTCTGGTAGGTATCGTAGGCTTCGTGGGATTGGCTGCGCCGGTAATCGTCAAACTGATGGGCGCGCGCACTCTGGCCCAGCGGCTGCTTTGGGCACCTGTGTTCGGAGGGCTGCTGCTGCTAACGACCGATCTTCTTTTACTACAGTATTCTGCACAGTTGCCTTCAATGGTTCCAACCGGTGCCATGACCGGACTATTGGGGGCACCGCTATTACTTTGGCTTATTCCGCGATTATCCCTCAAAAGCACTGCGCCAAACACAGCTAAAACGACTTTACAGGCGGCCAGTAAGCCTACGTCTCGAATGTTTCTTTGGCTTCTGGTGTTACTGCTCGTTTCATCAATTGTGGCTCTGTTCGTGACTCAATCCATCGAAGGTTGGGTGTTCAATGGCACCGGACAATGGGAGTCCATTGTCAACTGGCGGCTTCCGCGCGTTCTGGCAGCAGCGGGGGCCGGTGTTCTGCTGGCTTTAGCGGGTACGACCATTCAACGAATGACGGGCAACCCGATGGCCAGCCCAGAGGTGCTGGGGATCAGCTCTGGCACCGCCATTGGATTGATTATCACTATCTACTTTTCCACCAATGTCACCGCGCCGCTGCTTATATTGGCTGGCGCAATGAGTGCCGTCATCACGCTTGCCGTTTTGATTTTTTTGAATCGACGCACCGGATTTCAGTCTGAGCGTTTGCTCCTTACCGGAATAGCCATAGCGGCTTTATTTGAGCCAATAAGAAGTATCTTTCTTGCCAATGGTGACCCCCGCATTCAACAAGTGATTGCATGGATGTCAGGCTCAACCTATTACGTTGATTTTCCAACAGGCCTGAGCGCGCTTCTGCTCGCTGTCATGATGGTGGCGCTAACCCCTCTGGTTGCTCGTTGGTTGGATTTGTTACCTCTCGGTCGCAACGTTGCGCTGGGTTTGGGGCTGGGTGTGGATCGGGTTCGGCTTATACTACTGGCGCTCGTCGCCATACTGACCGCATTTGCAACGCTGATTGTCGGGCCCTTGAGCTTTGCGGGTTTGCTGGCGCCCCATGTTGCCCGAATGCTGGGCTTTTCCAAGGCGCTACCTCATCTTGTAGGTTCAGCGATCGTCGGCGCTTTATTGATGATAAGCGCAGACTGGCTGGGGCGTCAGGTGCTGTTCCCTCAGGAAATTCCAGCCGGCCTGGTAGCCGCCCTTCTGGGGGGAGCCTATTTCATGTGGGGGCTAAGACGATACTGATGCTGGCGCGGCATCTTCATAATTCGACTTTTGGAGATCAGGGTTTACGAATCAGCGGGCAATTGCTGCAGTAATCCAACTCTGGAATAAGGTAGCGAATACAACAAAGACGGCGGCGGCGGTCGTGGCCTTCTCCGGTTGTAGCGATCAGGTAGTTTACCGGCTGGAAGAGAGGGTTGCGCCGGCCATCCAAAAGCGGCTGGCAAGCAGTTCTCTTGCGGGCTCAACCGAACGGGAGTTAGCCAGAGGGTGAGCTTGCAACGCTTCAGTAAAGTATTCAAAGACGTTGCCGGCGTTGCTCCAGAAGACTTTTGGGGACGCTCCCGAATAGTCGGCTAACGCCGTAATCAGTGGTACAAGATGACTGTCGATCAGTTTGGTGAAACGGGTGAGGGCGTTTTGAGTGGCCAGTGGCCGCCCAGTATCGGTGATCCACAGACGGCGGGTTTGTCCTTCAGAACCAACTTCAATGCTGACTTCGTCCAGCCCAATTGGCAGGTCTTGGTCAAGTAATAAGTTGGATGCCAGCGTTGTGGAGATCAGTGCGCTGAAATGCCATTTTGACCAGAGAGAAGCAACAGCGCGCCGGTCAGTCTGACGATATTGAGTTGAGAAACGTGTTAGTTGTGTGCCCAGTCGCTGGGTGTCAAGCAGGTCTGCGGCTCGCAGCATAGAGCTCTGATCGGGCGGTTCGCCCACGCCGGGGGGCGAGAAACCGTCCAGAGGGTCAAGATAGAGACTTTCCAGCGTGGTGTTCATAGGGCTCCTATACTAACAGCTTTTTAAGTTTAAGCTAAATCTTAATCTTAGTAATAATCCCTGTCATTTACGCACTTCGCTGAGAAGCGTAACTGACAAGATCAAAAAGCTCATGGTTACTCTGGTCTCGTGAAGGATGGGCAAGTGGGTTCTTGCCCAGCGGATATTTGGGATGAGTGGAGCGGGTACTAGAAAGTATAAGAGACTGATGCCTCCAACGTTCTCTCCTCACCAAACCAGCGATTAGCACTGTCGAAGCAGCTGTAATAGCGTTCGTTGGTGAGGTTGTTCAGAGGCTGAGCCAGAGCTTCCAGCTCTAAGCCCTGCGAGCGTACGGCACCCGCCTGGATCTTGTCATACGGGCCGCCTGCTGGGTCACGGGTGGGTACGTTCTCTTTGGTAATCTGGTAAAACGCCAGGTTGGCGGTGGTGCGCTGGTCCGGTGACTGATACTTAACGCCCAATTCCCACTGGTCGCCGATGGAGGCATCAAATTCATTGCCATTTCGATCCCTCCCGGTTTGTGGTTCGAAGCTTTCAGCGTAATTGAGGTAAGGCGAGAGTCCGTTTGCGGCTTGGTACATGATTCCGGCTCGCGCTGAAACATTATCCTGGTCGAGCTTCGCGTCTACCGCTGTGCCGTATTGCTTTCCGTTTTCCGTGCCGGTGAAATCGTCCCAGCGTACACCGCCAATCATCACAAACCGGTCAATTCTGACCTGATCTTGTAGATACACAGCCAACTGTTTTTTCTCAATATTGAAGTCAGATGAATACGGGGTGTCTGCGATGTCGATCGTCGAGCGTGAAATTTGCTGATGATTTGGATCGAACAGATCAATAGAGGGAGCGCCGTTTCCACCGGCGGTATCCTCATAGATGACGTCTGATTTCAGGTCCAGATAATCAAAACCCACCAGTAAGTTGTGCTCGACCGCTAACAAGTCTATTTGCGGCTGAAGGTTCCAGTCGTTGTAAAGTAGTTGCATGCCATCGTAGTAGTTCTGATAGTTGATAAAGCCACGAATGCTGAACAAATCCAGACGACCTACGGCCTCTCCGCGCAACTCTGTGTTGACGCCGGGCGAGTATCGAAGAGCCGCGGCGACAGCATCCGCATAGCGCATTTCCAGAGCCTGCTGATCCAGTATCGAGGGTTTGAGAAAAGATCTTTTCATGGTAAAGCCCCATTGTGTTCAGAGTCGGACAGGATAGGCTGTCAAAAATATAATGCGAATCATTATTATTATATTTTTGGGGCGATACTTTACAGTTTGGTGCACCCCACGAAATCATTGCGCGGCAAAGCTTAACCGGTATCCAATATTCCATAGACACCTGTGGTGCAGAAGGGGGCAATCCCGGGGGTAACGTTCAAAGTCGTAGGCATGAAGTGCTTCGCAACCGGAGTTTGGCAGCTAGGCCCGAAAAAACCATTTGAGAACATCTGCCAGGGAGGACAGCGGGCCATGAAACGAAATCACAACGTAATTCTGGCCGGTCACTGTGATGCAACTTAGCGTGTTTGTTGCTGGCGGTATTTTACAGGCGCGCAACCAAAGTGTTGTTTGAAGCTAGGGCTGAAACTGATGTCACAGCTGAAACCACAGGCCAGCGCGACAGACCGCAGCGTTTTGCCAGTGCCGCCACCGCTAATGGCTTATCCTAATTATCATGAACATGGTCTAGAACCTGTTGAATCCTATACAGCTGTAACCCCCGATTGCTCTCCATCTAACCTCGTTTATTGCTGTTCGAAACCTTCCAGAAAACGAAAGCCCTCGGTGTAGTGAGCTTCCACCATTATTAGTGAAGGTAAATCTCAAAACTATTTAATGATAATCATTTGCAATACGAATTTGTAGTGCTAAATTCTGCTCTGAACACGTTCTTAATTCGGGGAGAAAATTATGAGTGGATCAGTGGTTCAGTTGGCGGGTTCATCAAAAAGTATATTCTCTGCTTGGCAGACACTTCGAAAATCTGCTGAGAAAGACAGTGCACGAAAAAACCAGGAAAGTCAGTAGCGCATGGGCGCTCTCGCTGAGCCGCGCGCGTTCAGACTTCCCACCGCGTAAATGTTACGTAAAACCAGGCCCCAGGCATACTATGCGCACGCATTATTGCTCACAATTCAGCTCCAGCCCTTTTTATCTATTAAACGGGTTTGTTGAATGGAATTTGTTGCGAGGTGTGCTGGAAGACCTGGTGACGGCTACCGGTTTGTTGCAACCCCGGGACTACGTGGATGTAGGCGCACAGCTTCGTAATCAGAGGGCACAGCTGATGGAGCGTCAATCAGCAGGCACCGGTGCTGATGCGCATTGCAGATTTGTCGGTGATGACCGTTGAGGCTCAGGTCTCAGAGGCGGATAAACGCATGGATCACCGTCCGGGCCAGCTTTCCGGCGGGCAGCAACAGAGGGTATCCATAGCCCGGGCGCTGATGAATGGCGGTGAGATTATCCTCGCGGATGAGCCTACCGGTGCCCGTGATCGCATCAGTGCCATGGGCAGTAATCTGCGGCTGGTACGCCCCGGTGTTCCAGGGCAAAGGACGGGCGGTTGGGAGATAAAAAAAACGGAAACCTAGCCCATCGCCATTGATGCTTTTGCATTAAAGATCGCGGCCAGGGTAGATCGCGTTTTTCTGCTCCTCCGCACGGGTTTGGCGAGCAGCCAATGTTTCGGACTGGTTATTCGGAGACTGCCAGCCCTGAAGGTTCTCTTCTATCAATTGCACCAACGCATCAATGTGCCCTGGCGTTGCGTTCAGAGCAGTAATGTAGCTGAAACCGTCGCCGCCGGATTCCATAAAATACCCACGATTCTCTTCATCGATTTCTTCAATGGTTTCCAGACAGTCGGATGAAAAGCCCGGACAAAACACATCAACCGTCTTTATGCCTTTACCGGGAAGGGCTTTAAGCGTTTCGTCTGTATAGGGTTTGAGCCATTCTTCTTTGCCGAAACGGGACTGGAACGTAGTCATGTAGTTGTCTTTTTCCAGACCGAGCCGTTCCGCCAGAAGCCTTGAGGTTTTATGGCACTCACAGTGATATGGGTCGCCTCTGGTCAGATACTTCAGAGGCACGCCGTGATAGGACAGAATCAGTTTTTGGTTGCGGCCGTGATGTGACCAATGACTCTCAATATGTCGCGCCATAGCCTCAATATAGGGCGGGTAGTCCGGGTAGTGGGAAATAAATCTCAGGTCCGGTAACCAGCGTCGCGTTTTGAAGTTTTTGGCTATCGCGTCGAAGGTGGATGCCGATGTCGACGCGGAATATTGCGGGTAGAGCGGCAGTACCATGAGTTTTCTGACGCCTTGCTGATCCATTTCATCGAGAACCCGTGCAATGGACGGGTTGCCGTAACGCATGGCAAAGCCAACCACAACGTCAAGGCCGTACTTCTTGGTAAGAGCCTCTTGAATGCGTTCACCCTGGTTTGCCGTATGAATCAACAGCGGTGAGCCCTCCGGCTGCCACACGCTGGCATACGCCGCTGCGCTGCGCTTGGGGCGTATGCGCAGGATCACGCCGTGCAATATTAACCACCACAGCGGACGAGGCAACTCAACAACCCTCGGGTCGGACAGAAACTCCGCCAGATAGCGCCGTAACGCTGAGGGCGTTGGGGCATCGGGCGTACCAAGATTAGTAACCAGCACGCCAATCCTCTCCGACTGGTTATGCCGGAAGTTCTCTGAACCTTTGTATTGCATGGGAGGGTAAATCCTGAGCGTTGATCGTTTGGAACGGGGTGGTTACTTCGGGCTTTTAAACTGCTGCGCCATGCGAGGTGCAAGGCTGCTCATATCGTAGCCTGCGGTGCTCGCTTTAACGAGAACATCCCGTGCAGGGGTGTCACGCGCCGCGCTTAACGCCCAAAGAACCGTGCAACGAGTGCCCGTCCGACAAAAGGCCAATACGGGTTTTTCGGATTCCTGGATCATTTCGGCAAAATGATCCACGTCTGCGTCGGTCACATTTCCGGATGCGACAGGCATATAGACCCAGGCCATGCCGTTTTCACGGGCAGCCGCCTCAATATCCGCCATGGCAGGCTGGCCAGGTTCTTCCTGATTCGGACGATTGGCCACCAGTGTTCTGAAGCCAAGCCGTGCGGCCTCTGCCACATCTGCGGGCATGATTTGAGGCGCAACGGAAATTACATCGTCAATTTTGCGAATATCCATGGGGTTTGTCTCCGGGTTCAGGAATGATCGACAGCATCATCTCACAGCTGATTGCGCCTGTCAGACTGGTGCGGGGTCATTCGGGGCTTGGCACCTGCTTGGTGTCTGGATGTGCCGAGCAAGAGACGAGGTTCTATGCAAAGCACAAAAAAAGCCCGGCAAGGTTGCCGGGCAGAGGCGTGCGAGTAGTATCCATGAAAGACTTTCAGACAAACCGGCGTCAGCAGAGACTCCGGTATAAAGAAGTATTGACCATAATTTGAACACTTCAAGCTGGGGGCCACTCTGTTTGAAAACATTTTTTCATATAGAAATCGCCTTTATACCGACGCCTTTATTTATGCGGCTATCAGGCCGACTGAAATTGGCTTCTAGCTGTAATATAATGGTGTCTTAAATGCTTTATTCCATTTCAGAGGTTGTGACATGACGGACGAAAACGACAAAGATCCCGAAAACGATCCGCAGTTGGCTGCGAAAATTAAAGGTTCGGCCCGTCAGATCTGGCTTGCGGGCCTGGGGGCCTATACCAAGGCAGAAGAAGATACCGGCCGGTTTTTTGAACGTCTGGTTCAAGAAGGTGAGCAGCTGGAAAACAAAACCCGCGGCGCCGTAGAAAAGCAGATTCGCTCCGTTGAAGACCGCGTTGAGGGTGTTCGGGGCAGGGCAACAGGAACCTGGGACAAACTTGAGCACCTGTTTGATGAGCGGGTATCCGGGGCGTTACGCCGGCTTGGCATTCACCGCACAGAAGATATCGAGGTGCTTGCCCAAAGAATAGACGCCCTTGAGGCGGAGGTGTTGGTGCTCCGTAGCCGAATCAGCAAGGATGAAGAAGAATAGTCAGACGAAGACTTTTTTAAACGGCGCCTCGGCTGATTTAAAGGTAATCCCGGCTGATCAATTTAGCGTGTTCCTGCTCATCTTCGGCAAAGTAAGGCAGCATCAGATGCATCATCTGATAGACACCGCGGCCGGGGTCCACGGAGTCTCTGTCATCAAGATGAGACAGGGTATCGAACGCGCTCCAATAGCAGGCCGTAAGGGTTAGTTGCTCGCACAGTGAATCCAGCTCATCATTTTCGATGTGCATCATGTTCTGGCGCCGAAGGCTTTCACAAATGCTTCTGAAAGCTCCGGTTTTCTTCTTGAGAACCCGCTTGAAACGTACCTGCAAACGCTCATAACGCGATAGCACGTTCACCAGATCCTGATACAGAAACCGATAGCGGGCCACCGCCTCAAACAACAAATGCAGGAAAAAACTCTGCTGATCCAGGCTGATGTCCACATCTTCCGGTACCGCAAGCAAATCGAGTATTTCCGCTTCAAACGCGGTGAACAGCTCTTCGACGATCTCGCCCTTGCTCCTGAAATGGTAATACAGGTTACCCGGGCTGATATCCAGTTCGTCCGAAATCAACAGCGTTGTGACGTTTGGTTCGCCCAGACTGTTGAACAGCGACAGGCTGGTATTGAGAATGCGGTCGCGTGTTTTTATTTTTTTCATGTCACACCCGGTCAAAACTCAGAGTTCAAAAGTCGCCCATACAGGGCAGTGATCGGATGGGCGTTCCATTGCGCGAAATGTGTAAGAAACCCCAGCCTCGCGCGCCTTCGGCAACAGGCTTTCATTGGCCATGATCAAATCGATCCGTAGGCCGCGTTTTGGTTCACGATCAAAGCCTTTGCTTCGATAATCAAACCAGCTGTAGGTTTGTGACTCTTCCGGGTGAAGGTGGCGAAAGACATCGGTATAACCTCGCCCCGCAACCTGGCTGAGCCACTCCCGCTCCTCAGGAAGAAATGCGCACTTTCCGGACCTTAGCCAGCGCTTGGCGTTGTCGGCGCCGATGCCCACGTCCTGATCGGTTGGCGCTATGTTCATGTCGCCCATGATGACCACGTGGCTGTCCTGTGCTTTCAGATCATCCAGGTAAGCCATCAGATCGGCATAGAACTTCTCTTTGGCCGGGAATTTAATCGGATGGTCGCGGCTTTCGCCCTGGGGGAAATAGCCGTTGATAACGGTGAGCTTTTGTCCATTTACGGTAAATTGCCCGGTAATCAGGCGGCGTTGGGCAATTTCATCATCTCCGGAGTAGCCCTTAACGACCTGGTCCGGTTCGAGGCGAGAAAGCAGCGCCACGCCATAATGCGTTTTCTGGCCGTGGAACTGAACGTGATAGCCTAGTTCACGAATGGCCTCCACCGGAAATTCCTCATCTCGCACTTTGGTTTCCTGAAGCCCGATGAAATCCGGGTTGTGGCTCTCGATCAGCGCTTCAAGCTGATGCAGGCGGGTGCGGATACTGTTGACGTTAAAAGACACGAACATCATGGCTGAAAGTCTCCCTTAAAGACTCCGGTGTGGGTTGCGGCAGGAGTTTAGCACATTGATATCGGCGGCTGTGCTTCGCAAGGGAGCGCTTCAGGGAGTCAGGCCACACTCGGGGTAGGTGCCCACATTATAGAGGATAGTGGCGGTGTAATTCTGATCCGCGTTTTCACGCACGTTGGTCAGGCCTGAATAGGCTGTGAGTGCGCCCTGATTGTTGTAGCCAAGGATAATGGGGTCCACCAGAAATTTGAGCATGATGCTGTCAGGGCGGATTTGCATCACGTGATCCGCTTTAACGGCTTGGCTCTGCGTTGGCTCAAGAATAAAGGCATAATCCGTTCCCCGGCTTGGGGCCAGAAAGCGGAACTTTACCGATTTACCGCCGGTAACCTCCTCCCAGTGCTGCCGTACCAGATTGTCAAAACCTGCATCCACTACCAGGTTCTCGGAAGAATCCACGCTGGAACGCTTTGTGTCGCCTCCTGGCTCTCGCAGCACAACCGACACGGAATCAGCATTCGGATAGGTAATCTTCAGCGATTCCTGAAAGTCTGGCTGTTGGAAGTTCACCGTCGGACGGATTGCAGACTGGTGATAGTCCAGTGTCTTGTCGCCAAAAACTTCAGCATTGCCATTGACTGAGTGAACATAGGTTACGCTGTGCTCAAGTGGCCGAAACGTGCCGCTTTCACACGTGCCCTCGACACGGTGCTGCTCTTCATACAGGGTTTTACCCTCGCCGCTGCTGGCCGTGCCGGTAAACTGGAACACGTCGGCAGACGCAGGCGCCACGATAGAAGCCAGGACAACGGCTAACGGTAAACAACCGAATTTGTTCATCACGTCAACTCCGGATAAAGGGATTTGCGGGCGAATAAAAGCAGTGGGAACACCACCAGCCAACCCAGGCCAAGGGCGATCAGGGAAG
>NZ_DRGY01000017.1 GCF_011049865.1 Marinobacter antarcticus
ACCTGGGCTTCATGGACGCGCCGGACAACATCGAGTTTCAGGCCAAAGCGCGGGGGGAAGTGTTCTATTACCGCCAGCCCCACGATGTCGACAATCCGTCCGAAGATTACGGTGGTTCGGTTTATGGCTACTTCCCAGAGCCTGGTGTTCGCGATGCACCACTGCTGTCACCCTTCGCTGGCATGGCGGCAGGCGTTATGCTTGGGGGCCAATCGGAATGGTTTACTCTTATGAAAAACTGGTACGGGCAGAAATGGGCCAACACCCAGATTGCGGTGCCTATAATGTTGGACCTCATCAAGCCGGCACTGGGTATTTCCAAAGAGCTGCCCAACCTTCTTACGCCGTTCTGGGATGCCAGGTTAGCGGAACTGTAATATCGGCTGAAACTTATCGATTGTGTATTTTAGCGATGCCAAATCAAGACGAATGTCGATAAAATTTACACTTTATTAAAAGAGAGGAAAAAAGACCATACCAATCAGGAACTTAAATGCTGGCATGGCTTTTGCTAATTCGTAAGCAACGAATTATACAATTAGTCACGACATAAGGCATACATCATGAAGTTAAAGATGTTGAGTTCTTTCGCCCTTGCAGTAGTCATCAGCACAAGCGCTCAAGCGAGTGCTATTTTCCAGGACAGCTTTGATACCGAAGGCACACCTGGTGCGTCTACCCTCAACTACAGCAGCTTTGCTAACTGGACTGTTGCTGCAGGCTCTGTTGATCTGATTAACAGTGGCAATTACGGCATCGACTGCGTAGGCAACACCGGCAAGTGCGTTGATCTGGATGGTTCAACGAAGAACGCGGGAACGCTGAACAGCAGTTCCATTGCTCTGTCTGCGGGCATTTATTCGTTGATGTTTGATATTTCCGGCAACCAACGCGGCCCTGCTGCTGACGATGAGTTGCTCGTTACTCTGTCCGGACTGATTGAAGAAAACTTTACTCTATCTGCCAATGACCCCTGGCAGTCCGTCGTCCGCACCTTCACGGTTGCAGAGGATACGACCGGCTTCATCAGCTTTAATCATAGCGGCAAAGACAATATCGGCATCGTACTGGATAACGTTTCCGTAAGCGCCGTTCCGGAGCCGGGCACACTGGCCTTGCTGGGCCTTGGTCTTGCAGGATTGGGCGCAGCGCGCCGTCGTCAGAAAGCCTGACATAAAAGCAGTGTTAAAAAAGCCAGCATCTGCTGGCTTTTTTGTGGCCTGTATCTAACCTGCAAAACCGGCTAAGCGTTGGCGCACAATCGTCTCGGCCTCCGCCATGATGCGCTGAATCAGCTCATCGCAGGTGGGAATATCATGAATCAGGCCCGCAACCATGCCACAGCTCCAGGCGGCCTCATCCATTTTACCTTCTTGCAGCACAAGACGGCCCTTGGCACCGGTTACGAGGTGGCGAACATCGTCGATGGTTTCCGCCTCACCTTTCTCTTTTTCGATACGGATGATTTCCTCAACGGCGGCGTTGTTCAGAACCCTTTCCGTATTGCGTAGGTTGCGCATGATCAGGCGGGTTTGAAGCTCATCCGCTTCTACGATCGCCTGTTTGACGTTGTCATGGATTGGGGCATCCTTGGTGGCCAGAAAACGCGTGCCCATATTCATGCCTTCTGCACCCAATGCCATTGCCGCTACCAGGCTGCGGCCGTCGGCCATACCACCTGAGGCTACAAAGGGAATCGTCAATTCGTCAGCTGCCCGGGGCAACAGAATAAAGTTAGGTATGTCGTCTTCACCGGGGTGTCCACCGCACTCGAAACCATCAACACTCACCGCGTCACAGCCAATTCTCTGCGCCTTGAGTGCGTGGCGCACGGAGGTGCATTTGTGTATCACCTTGATACCGGCAGCCTTGAGCTGAGGCATGTACTTTTCCGGGCTGCGACCTGCCGTTTCAACCGCTTTTACGCCGCCTGCAATAATCGCGTCGATATACTCCGGATAAGGCGGGGCATTGAACGAGGGCAGGAAGGTGAGGTTCACGCCGAAAGGTTTGTCGGTCATCTTATGGCACCGGGCAATCTCTCGCGCAAGGTCCTCGGACGTGGGCTGGGTAAGTCCTGTGATGATACCCAGGCCACCGGCGTTGGAGACGGCGGATGCCAGCTCGGCATAGCCAACATGATGCATGCCCCCTTGAATGATCGGGTAGCGAATGCCAAACATCTCGGTAATTCGGGTTTTCATATCAGGACTCCATCACAATTACGCCGCGGGCATTCTTGCCGGCCACCATGTCATCAAACGCCTGAGCGGCTTCTTCAATGGGATAGGTTCGGGTAACAAGCTCATCGAGCTTCAGCTTGCCTGCCTTGTAGAGCCCGATAATGCGCGGAAAATCGTACTGCGGGCGGGCAGAACCCAGCCAGCTTCCTTTTAACGTGCGCTCGTCTGCTGGCAGAGTCAGCGTAGTGATTGAAGTTTTGTCTTTCGGATCAGAGACGCCTACAACAACAGCGGTGCCCCCTCGCCCCAGGCTTTTATAAGCCTGCTCAACTACGGCGCCTGCGCCAACGCATTCAAAGGCGTAGTCCACGCCGCCCGTCAGCTTTTTAACGGCCTTGGCTGCATCCTCAACGTCGTTGATATTGATGGTATGGGTTGCACCAAACTCTTTCGCCAGTTCCAGCTTGCCGGGGTTGTTGTCTACAGCCACAATCATCTCAGCACCAGCCGTAGCACAGCCCTGAATCGCATTAAGGCCAACGCCTCCAATCCCGAAGACGGCCGCACGAGACCCTGGCTCCAGCTTCGCAGTATTGAAAACCGCACCCACACCAGTCATTACCGCACAGCCCACAAGCGCTGCATTTTGCATGGGTACGGTTTTGTCGATCCTCACGCAGTTGTCCACGTGCATGGTGGCGTATTCCGCCATCACACCGCAGGCTCCGAATACGTTAAGTGGCTCGCCGTTGGCGTCTTTGGTTCTCACGGTGCCATCGGGCAATGTGAACATGGCTTTGCGGGCGTTCTCGCACAGAACAGGGCGACCACGCACACACTGCCGGCACTTACCACACATGGAGATGAAAGAGCTGACTACGTGGTCGCCCTCCTGGAATTCGGTTACGCCTTCACCTACTTCTATGACTACACCAGCGGCCTCGTGCCCAAGCACCAAAGGTGGCGGGTAGGGTATTTTGCCAGTCGTAGCGGATAGATCGCTATGGCAAACGCCGCAGGCGGCAATTTTGAGGGTAATTTCACCGCGTTTGGGGCCTTCAACGGTGATCGTCTCCACCTGAACGGGCTGGCCCCATTCACGGCAAACAACAGCTTTCGCTTTTCTGTCCATGGTAAGTGCTTCCTGTTAGTAATCTGGAGGGCTAACACCTTTGAAGGTGCTGGACGCGGGGTGGGGTGCCTTTTCTGGCGGGAAAAAGATGTCTGAGCGCAGCGAGTTGTTTTTCCCAGAAGAAAAGGCA
>NZ_DRGY01000018.1 GCF_011049865.1 Marinobacter antarcticus
ACGCGTAAACAATCGGGCCCAGTACAAGCCCCACCAGAGACGCCTGAACAAAGCCGTCGCGCATGGTCTCAACGGTGGCTGTGCCATGCATGCCCATCACCGACATCAACACCGCTACGATAATAATCAGCATGCCGGCCTGGGCCCCGGTTTGCAGAATCATGCGAAAGCCTGCGAAGTAGGTCAGCCACATGGCGCTTACATACACCAGCGGCATGGGGCGCAGCACTTCGACAAACCAGGTCATGATATACACAAGCACAATCATCACGATCGGCCCGGCAATGGCTTTGCCCGGGTTGAAGGCTTTGCGCTGCGCGGCGATCAGGCCGACCGGCAGGGCGGCGATAATAGGCGGCAACGCAGGGTTAATCAGAGGAATGGCGGCGTAGGCCAGCATACCTGTGACGCCAAGGCGAATCGCGTAGAGCGGGTCGTCTACGGTATTGGGGCGAGGGGTTACGTACATGACAAACCCCTCAATACAGGTAGCTGAACCAGGATTTCACCCGCTGTAATCCTCGCGCAAGCAACGCGATCGGGTTGCCTGTTCCGCTGGCAAACACCACAGCGTTTACCTTGCCGCCAACGCGCACCTGTCGCGGCCAGTCGTCTTGTGTGCCGTTCAGTTCGATTCTTACGGGAATGCGTCGGGCCGGCTCGAACCAGCGGTTGGATGCCTCGTTAACCACCAGCCCGCCCTGCACGTTCCGCCCCGGGTTAATGCCCCAGGCAATGCTTTGCACATGGCCATCGAAAAGGGTGCCGGGCACTGCGTCGAACAACAGGTGAGCCGGGTCGCCGGGTTCAATACCCTGGAGTTGGTTTTCGCGCAGGTCGACCGTTACCCAAGCGGCATCTGCGTCAATGAAGGTCAGGGCCGGATTGCCCGCGTTTATAAATTGGCCCTCGGCCAACGTCATGTTGGTGACCACGCCAAAGTGGGGCGCCCGAACCGTTGTGGAAGCAAGATCGTACTGCGCACTTTCCAGCTTCGCCTGCGCCGCCAGAATGGAAGGATTGTCGGCGCCCCTGGGGCCGAGTTGTGCCCGGGCGCTTTCCAGATTGGCTTCTGCTGAACGGAGTTGCGCCTGGGCATCGGCAACTTTGGCCCGGGCGGTGTCGCCCTGTGCCACGGGAATAATGCCGCGCTTTTCCAACCTCAATGTACGATCAGCCTCTGTGCGGGCCGTACCAAGGCTGGTTCTTGCCTGGGTAACAACAGCCTGGGCGGATACAAGCGATGCGGCCGATGCGTCTATACCCTGAACCGTGTTGGCGAGGTTGGCTTCGGCTTGGCGAACCGCGAGTTCAAACGGCCGGGCGTCGAGCGCAAAAAGCGGATCGCCTGCCTGAACGACGGCATCGTCTGCGACCATGACTTCCGTAATGTCCCCCGACACCCTTGGCGCTATCTGTACCACATGAGCAGACACGAACCCCCGTGACGATGAGGGCGCCAGTCGATCGCTCAATGCGTACATAAAGGCCAGGATAAGAAGAAGCAGAACCACCCCGATCGCGATGGACTTTGCAGGGTTTCGAGCCGGTGTTTGTTCGTCAGACTCACTCATTTAAAAATCTCCTGGGGATGCTGGGGATGCTGGGGGATAAGTAAGCCGGTTGGTGTTGTTCATCGGCGATTATGGTAGCACTTGCCCAAAAGCGTATCGAGACGCCTTTTTTGAACGAATCCTTACTGTTTTGAAATAGCTGTGCATGGCACTGTGCGCTACACTTTTCGCTATACAACCGACTCACGTTCAGTAAGAGAGTACTTCATGACGGGACGGTTCAACCAAGACCAGCCATTGACGGACCCTGACAGTTTTCTCCCGAAGCTGGTTTCGTCTGTTTCGGATGTGCTCTGTACCTATTGGTTAAGCGCCGATGGTGAGTCTCATCGCTACCTGTTTATCAACGAGCAGGTAAAGGGCATTTTAGGCATTGATACGGACGTGCTTCGTGAAAGCGCGGATGCCATGTTTTTGGCACTGCATCCAGAGGATGTAGTCGATGTGAATACAAGCGTTGAGGCGTCTGCACTGGCGCTCACGCCCTGGCGTCATCAGGCCAGATTGCGCGTGGCTGCCGGGCATTACGAATGGTTCGAAGCCCATGGAATACCGGAACGTCAGGCCGACGGAAGCACCGTTTGGTACAGCCAGTTTCACAACATCCAGCAGTATAAAAATCTCGAGTACTCGCTCAGGGAAAGCGAGACGGAATCGGCTTTTCAGGCTGATTTTCAGAAACTGATTGCCAGGTTGTCGACCGAGTTTATTAACCGTAAGTTCAATACCATTAGTGCGTTCACTTCAGAGCTGCTGAACACCATCGGCGATTTTTTTAAGGTAGACAGGGCTTACTTGTACGAGTTTTCGCCCGACTACCGCATTATGGATAACACCCACGAATGGTGTTCAGACGGCGTGCCATCCCTCATTGACAGCCAACATGACGTGCGGGTCGACGAGTTTGAGTGGTGGCAAAGCCAGATCGACGAGATGGTCAGCGACAATCGGGTTGTGTTTGTGGAGGACATTGGGCAGTTACCGGCAGGCCCCGAGCGCATCTTGCTGGAACAACAGGGTGTTTGCTCCATGTTCTGCGTGCCGGTTCGGGTAAGAGGCCTGGTGGCCGGTTTTTTTGGCGTGGATTCACTCCGTAAACGTATCTGGCGTAAGGATCAGGCCGATCTTCTTGCGATTGTATCCGGCCTGCTCTCGGGCGCGCTTGAACGGCATCGGCTTGAGAGCGAACTGCTCAATCAGTCGATTCGAGACCCACTAACCGGCCTGCACAACCGCCGATATCTGATGCCGAGACTCGACGAAATGCTGAGCCGTTCCAGTCGCTACAATGAGCAGTGTACGTTGGCGATGTTTGATCTGGACCGGTTCAAACACATCAACGATTCCATTGGGCACCTGGGCGGCGACTTCTTTCTGCGCACGTTTGCCAACATTCTGGTTGAGCAAACCCGGGAGGCCGACGTCGTGGCCCGGTTTGGAGGCGAAGAGTTTATTGTTGCGTTCGGTGATGTGAGTCGTGAGGGTGTGCGAAACATCGTAAGCCGCATAATTCGTTCGGTGCGTGATTGCGATTTCGGTTTTGAGGGCCACACATTGCCGCTTACGGTCAGCGCGGGCATTGCATCGATTGAGGACTTGAACGACATTCCGGCTTCGCCAGATCCGCTTATCCGGCTGGCAGACAGCCGGCTCTACCGCGCAAAACAATCAGGGCGTGACTGCCTTGTTGATGCCTCAGGCATATCCCGCGTATAAAACGGATTTGCCCCTGTCACGTGGGTGTCAGCTCGAAAAATAGCAAACCAGGCGCTGGCTGACAACGTCGCCCGTTAGCTGCAGCGGGTTGGTGTGAACATCAAACAATTGCACAGCCTGTTCCGGCGTAGCCTGTGGGATAGGGGCGTCTTTGCCGGTGAGCCGTTCAGGTTGATAGTCGCAGTGTCGGCCATTGGGGAAAAGGGCCACATACGCGATGCCGGTTTCCACAAGATCCTGGAAAAAATGCGAGCCGTAGGAAAGATCCGGAACCATATCACCCTCCATTTCGGCCACCTCAACCAGCACGGCCACCCCTGCAATATCCGCAAACCGAACCGGCACGCCCAGTTCAGGGCTGCTGGTTCCCCAGCGCCCCGGGCCAATAAGCATGGTTTTATCCTTGCTGTTGCGTACCTGTTCGCCCACAAATCGAGCCACTTCATAGCGCTGGCTGACGCTCAGCCGGCTGTATACCGCCGCATTCACTTTGATCACCCGCTGAATGCAAAGGTTGATATTGCCGCCCATAAAGTTCCCGGATGTGCGGAACAGCAATTGCTGCCCGGGTATTTCTGCGGGAATGTCGGCCGCTACGGTTTCGCCGATTGTCGCCAAAGGTCGGCACTGCACCAGATTGAACGTCGGCTCGCCGTTGTTGTTCAGATGCAGGGTGAACTCGACGTCTACCGGGTGCTGATAACCGGATTCCAGCGTTTGCAGCAGATTTGACAGCCTGCTGACAAATTGGCTGTTACTTACCAGAGGTTTGAACGTCAGGCGCCATACCTTTCCGGGCAAACCCAGCTCTTCTGCACGGCGGCTGGCGGTGCGATCTATTTCGGCAAGATGGCTCAGGGGCAAATCGGCCACTTCCTCTGTGAGCAGGCTTAAAGGGCGAGTGCTCAGATCGCCTTCCCGCAGATCCAGCACGTCCAGAAGATGCTGTGAAAACCGATAGTTTTCATCCTGATTGCGAAAAGGCTGACGGCCGGGGTAGTCCAGCGCCATAACGCAGGCGTGATCACCTTCAATCCGGTCAACCGCACGAGTGCCCAGCCCCATAACCAGGCGAACCATGCCGGCGGCCGGGTTCATATCCGTGTCCCAGGCAAAGGTATTGCGTGAAACACCAACGCCCGCCGCATCGGGCAGGTAGTAGCGACCATGGAAGCGGCCGTTCACTCGCTGGATCAGCAGTGCCATGGGCTCTTCTTTTTGATCCAGCCCGCGTTGCTGTCGATAAACCAGCGCGTCCTCACTCATGGTAGAGGCGTAAACCTGCCGAATCGCATCCTCAAGCTCCGCAAGCCGAAGCTCGGGGGCGCCCTGGTTTACCAGAAACACGCTGTCGTATTTGCCGGCGAACGCATTGCCAAACCCGTCTTCCTGAAGGCTGCTTGAGCGCACCAGAATCGGATACTGGCCATAGTGGTCCAGGAGTCGCTCCAGTTCTGCCAGGATTTCCGGAGGAAACGTTCCCGCCAGAATGTTCTGCCGAAGCTGCGCGGCTTCGCTGAGATAACCGTCGGCAGAGCGTTGGCGCATAATGGCTGGCCACAGACCGTTGTGAACGAGGAAGGCGTAATAGGCATCGGAACCCAGATAGCTGGAATCGTGGGGTTCCAGGTTTTGTTGCCAGACATCAGGCTGGTTGGCCAGCAGAATGCTGCGCGCTATCAGCATGCCTGTTGCTTTGCCACCAATGTAACCGCTGCCGATCATTCTGGTGCGTATTGCGAGCAGGCTTTCCAGGCTGAGGTAGCGTTTTGCCAGAGCCAACATGCGTGGGTCCCGGCTGATCAGAACGCTCAGCACACGATCCAGAATGTCTGCTGATTGATCTCCGTCACCGGCTTCAAGGGCGTCGGCAACCTGAAGAAACAGGCGATCCCAGTAGTCCAGAAGCGGCTGCCGGTTGAGTTGGGCCACTTCCAGCCCGGCCTGAAGCCGGGTTGCGTCACTGCTGTCAGTAACCGGAACAAAGCGCCCGTTGCATTCCCGGTGTGGCAGAAACATGGTCGGCGACTGCCGGCACAAGGCCTTGATGGGCTGGATCTGAACGTCATCCCCCAGGCGGTGAACATCCACCATCACCTGCGTGGTTTGCCGGATGCGATCCAGAGTGGTGCGGGAATGCCGGTCGGGATAGAGCGCAAACCAGGCGACCGTGTCCAGTTCAAAGAGGAAGGGGCAGACCACCCGGAAGAAGTTGCCCACCATGACATCTGTGGCCCAGGCGTTGAGCAGGTCGCTCAGGCAATCACACACGTAGAATGCACCGCGGCCATGCTCTTCAATCAGACGCCAGACCCTGCCGGTGAAGGCTTCAAACCCACCCAGAGCGTCGACGTTTTCAATGTGAATGTTGGTTTTTGCGGACACCAGCGGAGGATGCTGGCCAAATCGGAGGTAAATAATACGGCGCCCGGCAGACGCCGCAGACTCAATAAACGGCGTCACAAACCGGCGGTAATCGTTCAGGTCGGTGACTCGCCAGACCACGTTATCGCCAATTCTCAAACCGTCGAGAACATCGTCAAGCCCCGGGAGGCCGGTAGAAACCCGGGTGATATCCTGAGCGCTTCTGCCGTTCCCGGTCATGAGTCTGGTGCCTCGTAATCAGATAACGCCCATGGAAGCCATGGCGCGCGCTACCTTGATGAAGCCGGTAACGTTGGCGCCCAACACATAGTTACCTTCCGAACCAAACTCCGCTGCTGTTTCATAGCAGCTCTTATGGATCTCGATCATGATGTCTTCAAGGCGCTTCTGGGTGTAGTCGAAGGTCCATGAATCACGGCTGGCATTCTGCTGCATTTCCAGCGCAGAGGTTGCCACGCCGCCGGCGTTGGCGGCCTTGCCCGGACCGTACATCAGCTTGGCGTCCTGGAAAATAGCAATGCCTTCTGGCGTTGTAGGCATGTTGGCGCCTTCAGCTACTGCGATGCAGCCATTTTCAACCAGGGTTTTGGCATCGTTCGCGTCCAGCTCATTCTGGGTCGCGCAGGGCAACGCGATGTCGCAGGGGATGGACCAGATACTGCCGCCTTTGACGTACTTTGCGTCCTTGTGGAACTCGGTGTACGCGCTGAGACGACGACGCTCAACTTCTTTGATGCGTTTGAGCACGGCCACATCCAGGCCTTTTTCGTCGACGATAATGCCGCCGGAGTCGGAGCAGGCAATAACCTTGGCACCCAGTTCGTGGGCTTTGGCAATGGCATAAATGGCGACGTTACCGGAGCCGGAGACCACAATTTTTTTGCCTTCCATGGAGTCACCGCGGGCTTTCAGCATCTCATGGGTAAAGAACACCACGCCGTAGCCGGTAGCTTCAGTGCGGGCGCGGCTGCCGCCCCAGTCGAGGCCCTTGCCGGTTAATACGCCGGATTCGTATCGGTTGGTGATGCGCTTGTACTGGCCAAACAAATAGCCAATCTCGCGGCCGCCCACGCCAATGTCACCGGCGGGAACGTCGGTATATTCGCCAATGTGGCGATACAGTTCGGTCATCAGGCTTTGGCAAAAACGCATCACTTCGTCGTCTGAGCGGCCTTTGGGGTCAAAGTCGCTGCCGCCCTTGCCGCCACCGATGGGTAGGCCTGTGAGGGCGTTCTTGAAAATCTGCTCGAATCCCAGGAATTTGATGATGCCCAGATACACAGACGGGTGAAAACGCATGCCGCCCTTGTAAGGCCCCAATGCGCTGTTGAATTCCACCCGGAAAGCGCGGTTAATGTGGATCTCGCCTTTATCATCCTGCCAGGGCACCCGGAAAATAATCTGGCGTTCAGGCTCACAAATGCGCTGGATGATTTTCTTTTCGGCAAATTCCGGGTATTTCACCAGCACGGGCCCCAGGGTTTCCAGAACTTCATGTACGGCTTGGTGGTACTCGATTTCACCCGGGTTGCGGTGCAGAACATCTTCGTAAATCAGTTCCAGTTTTTCATCAAGTCGGGCGGTCATGGCGTGTTCCTTGTTTCGGTTCTTGCTTATTGCAGGAAAGTGAAAAGAGTGCTTAAAAAAAATGGGGCGGTGATTTGACCACATTGGTGGACTTTTGGCAAGAGAGCCCCTTTTCCGAGGGTTCAATCGACCTTCCCGCCAAAAGCCATCGTGCGTGTTTTACGATCGTTGCACTCAATCCATTGGCATGATCTTCTGCGAACAAACGTATAGTGCTTTTGAGAGCGAAGCGAATAGCGATTGTTAACCGCTCAATCCGTGTGCGCGGGTGAGCCTTTTCTTCTGGTTGGCCAAAAAATGTTCAAACGACTTATACCCGTAGTAATTCTGGTAGTGGGTGTACTGGGGTTCGTGTATCTGAAAATGACCCGCCCGGAGCCGGCGCAAGTGAGCGCCACCGAGCGCAGTTGGCGGGTGCAGGTTCAGGCCGTCACGCCAGGGGCATACACGCCGGTACTGCCTCTTTACGGCGAGGTGGTAGCGCCTGAACAGATGTTGGTCGTCGCGACCCTGGCCGGCCGTATTGATGAGCGACCAGCGGCCGAGGGGCAGCGGGTCAGTAAAGGTGACCTGTTGATTGCCCTGGATGCTCAGGATATAAAGCCGGTGCTGGCCCAGTCGAAAGCCCAGGTGGACGATCTTGACGCGCAGATCCGCTCTGAACAGGTGCGCTACCGCAACGATCAGGCAGCGTTCAAAAGCGAGCAGGCGATTGTGGCCAATGCCCGCCGGCAGTTGGAGCGCTCCCGCTCGCTGGTGGATCGCAACCTTGCGTCCCGCGAGAACCTTGAAAGCGTAACCGACGCTGCGGCCCGAGCCGAACTTACCGCCAGTATTCGCCAGCGAGCCATTGACGAACATCCGGCGCGGCTGCAAAGCCTGGAGGCCAGGTTGGCCCAGGCCCAGGCAACTCTGACAACAACCCGGCGAGATGCGGAACGATCCCGTGTGGTTGCCCCGTTTGAGGGTGTTGTAACGGACATTCAGGTTGCCGTGGGTGATCAGGTATCACGAAATCAGACGCTGCTTTCGGTTTATGCCGTGAAAGGACTGGAGCTTCGGGCCAAGGTGCCCGACAAGTATCGCGCCGAGCTACTTCGGGCATTGGCTGAGGGCAACGATCTTTATGCATACAGCGATACGCGCGAGGTTCAATTCAAGTTCGAGCGCTTTGCGGGCACAAGCGACCCCGCTGGAACGGAGGCGATTCTCGGGCTGTCAGGAGCTTCGGCCGGCTTGCGCCCGGGCGCCCTGTTGCCGGTCAGCCTTGAACGGCCAGAGCGCCGCGACACAGTCGCCATTCCGTTCAGTGCCTTGTATGGCGCAGACAGCGTGTATCTGATCTCTGACGATAGCCGCATGCGGCGAATTTCCGTGGAGCGGGTAGGCGAAGTGCGCTCCGCTAATGGCGAACGTCGTCTTTTGATTGCCGGTGATGCGCTCGTGCCGGGTTCCCGTTTGATTGTCACCCATCTGCCCAACGCGCTGACCGGTCTGAAAGTGGATGTTGCCGTCGAAGGCGAAGCGATAGGTAAGGAAAGAGTTAAGGAAAAAGTTAAGGAAAAAGGCATGGGGAGCTTCGCTGAATGAGGCGCAGAAAAGGCATTATCGGTTTTTTTGTACATCACAAGGTGGCTGGTAACCTTGTGATGCTGATGATGCTACTGGCCGGCGCGTTGGCGCTGACCCGCATGAACGTTCAGTTCTTCCCCACGTTTGTCCTGGATGTGGTCAGCGTGCAAGTGGTCTGGAGCGGGGCGTCGGCCGAAGACGTTGAACAGGGCATCACCAATCCGTTGGAGCAGCGCTTGCGCAGCGTTGACGGTATCAAGAAGATGACGTCTACCTCGGCTCAGAGCATCGCTGCAATCACCCTCGAATTTCAGGAAGGCACCAATCCGATCACCGCACTGGATGATGTGCGCCAACAAGTGGATGAGTTTAATAATTTTCCGGCAGACGCCGAGAAGCCCCGGGTCGCGCGGCTGGAACGTTACGACCCGGTTGCCAGATTGTTGGTGTACGGGGATGTTGAACCCAGTGAACTGCGAGCCCTGGCTTACCGCTATGAAGACGAACTTCTGCAGCAAGGCATCGACCGCGTATCGTTCAGGGGGTTGCCAGAACAGCAAATCAGTATAGAGGTGCCGGTAGAGCGCCTGGAAACACTGGGGCTGTCGGTCGGGCAGATTGCTGATCGGGTTGCGTCGGTTTCACGGGATTTACCCGCCGGCATAATGGCCCAGCAGGACGCGGCCCGCGAGCTGCGATCTTTGGAACAACGCCGCAGCCCGCAGGCGTTCGAGACGGTACCCCTGCTAAGCAATGAGCGACTTCAGCTACGCCTGGGGGACATCGCGACGATTCGCAAGGAAAATCGGGACAATCAGGTAGCGCTCACCCATAAGGGGCTTCCGGCGATTGAGTTGCAACTCCAGCGAGCGGAAAACGGCAACTCACTGGCCGCGGCAAAAGTGCTCGAAAAATGGCTGGTTGATACCCGGGCCACGCTGCCTCCGACCGTGCATCTCGAAGTTTACGATGAGACCTGGCAACTGCTGAACGACCGCATTTCCCTTCTCACCAGCAACGGCCTCAGCGGCCTGCTGTTGGTTGTGTGCCTGCTGTATCTGTTTCTGCCGGGGCGAGTAGCATTCTGGGTGGCCGTGGGAATTCCCACGGCGTTTCTTGCGGCTCTTGGTGTGCTGTGGCTGATTGGCGGTTCCATCAACATGATTTCCCTGTTCGCGCTGATCATGGCGCTGGGGGTAATCGTGGACGATGCCATTGTGGTGGGCGAAGATGCAGACGCTCATGCACGACTGGGCGAAGCCTCGATATACGCCTCGGAAGGCGCGGCAAAGCGCATGGTATGGCCGGTGCTGGCGTCGTCTTTGACCACCGTCGCCGCCTTTATGCCACTGTTGGTTGTGGGTGGCATTATCGGCAATATCCTGGGCGATATACCGGTGGTCATGATCTGCGTGCTCGTCGCCTCATTGCTGGAGTGCTTTATTGTTCTGCCAGCGCATTTGCGGCACGCCTTCAGTCCCAGGCGCACCGGGAAAGGTGATTCAGAACCGGCGTTACCCAGCCGCAATCCGATTGTGCGGTTCCGTAACGGTTTTGAACGCCGGTTTGAGCGCTTTCGCGAAGGCCCGTTTCGCCGTTTCTCCCAGCGCAGCCTGAAGCATCGCGGTATCACCATGGCCAGTGTTCTGGCGTTAGCCATCGTGACTCTGGGACTGCTCGCCGGTGGTCGGCTCGGATTTAACTTCTTCCCGACGCCTGAGCCCTCCGTGCTCTACGCCAATGCAAGCTTTGTTGCGGGCACCGACAGCAACACCGTTGACCTCTTTATGGCCGAGATGCAACAGGCGCTCAATGAGTCAGAATCGGCGCTGGGCGGCAACCTCATTCTGCACGCCGTTACCACCCAGGGCGCCACCCAGGGCGGAGGCGGCAGTTCCCGGACGGGCGACGAACTGGGTTCGATAATGATTGAGTTGGTGCCGTCGGATCAGCGCCCGGTGCGCAACCCCGAATTCATCAACGAGTGGCGCGACCGCCTGGCCCTTCCGGCCGGGTTGGATAACCTGACCATTTCAGAGCGCCAGTCCGGGCCTCCGGGCAGTGATGTGAACGTGCGCCTGACCGGCGACGACTCACAAAATCTGAAGCTTGCCGCACAGGAACTGGCGCAAGCCTTATCGACCCTGCCCGGCGTACTGGATGTGGAAGATGACATGCCCTGGGGTCGGGAACAATTGATCTATCAGACCAGTGCCTATGGTGAAGCGCTGGGCCTCACCACAACGGATCTGGGCGGCCAACTGCGGGCGGCGTTTGATGGCCGGTTGGCCCAGATCTATCAGGACGGGCGCGACGAAATGGAAGTGCGGGTGCAACTGCCCCGGAATCAGCGCGAGCGCCTGTCTACGCTTTCGCGTGTGACCGTGCGCGTGCCCGACGGACGTTTCGTGCCCCTGGGGCAGGTGATGAATCTGGATCATCGCCAGGGTTTTGAGGCTTTGCGCCACGCTGACGGCAAACTGGCCGTAGAAGTGACCTCCGGGTTGAACACCCGGGTAAGCACCACGGCCCAGATTCTTGAGAGCCTGCAGGTTGATGCCTTGCCGGACATCGCCAGTCGCTTCAACGTTCGGTACAGTTTTGAGGGCCGATCGGCGGATCAGCGGGACACCATCGCGGACATGAAAACCGGCCTTTTGGTTGGGGTGGCGCTGATGTACGTGATCCTGGTCTGGGTATTTTCTTCCTGGACTCTGCCGTTGATCGTGATGGCGATTATTCCGTTCGCACTGGTGGGTGCGTTGCTGGGGCACTGGTTGATGGGGCTACAGCTCACGATTTTGTCGTTGTTCGGGCTGTTTGGCTTGGCCGGAATTGTGGTAAACAACGCGATTATTCTGGTGTCTTTCTATAACCAGCAGCGGGAGAAAGGGCTGGGTATTGATGAAGCGTTGAACGAAGCGGCCGTTCAGCGGGTACGTGCGGTACTGCTGACCTCGTTGACTACCATTGGCGGGCTGCTGCCCTTGCTGTTTGAGACCTCACTGCAAGCGCAATTCCTGATTCCGATGGCAACGTCTATCGCGTTTGGTCTGGGCCTGTCTACGGTGTTGGTGCTGTTGATTATTCCTGCGTTACTCTCCTGGTTGGAGCAGTTCCGGGAATGGCGGGCAAGGCGCCACAGTGAGGAGCTGACATGACGGAATCTTTGCTGGTGGTGAGGGGCCTGAGCAAGCGCTTTGCCAGTGCTGATGAAATCGTTCCGGTTGTTGAAAAACTGTCGTTTACCCTCGGCCAGGGCCAGTCTTTGGCACTGACTGGCCGCTCCGGTTCTGGCAAGAGCACTCTGCTGAATCTGTTGTGCGGCCTGGAACTGCCAGATGCCGGCACCATTACCCTGCGCGATCAGGTTTTCGAGGCGAGTGGTGCAGGGGCACCGCGAAAGGCTACGGCCTGGTCTGCGCTGCGCCGAAAGCATATCGGGGTGGTGTTTCAGGAGGCGAACCTCATGCCCGCGCTGTCGTTACTGGACAACGTGCGGCTGCGGGCCCAGCTTGCCGGGCGTGACCCCGCGCACAGTGAAGATTGGCTAACCCGCCTCGACATAGGCGAGCTCGCCCGGCGATATCCGGATCAGGTATCCGGTGGGCAGCGTCAGCGCGCCGCTCTGGCCATGGTGTTTGCCATGGAACCGGCGCTGATACTGGCAGATGAACCTACCGGAAGCCTCGACCGTCATACCTCTGATGAGGTAACGCGGGTGTTGTTCGACCTTCAGGCTCGCTATGGCTGCAGCCTGATTCTGGCTACCCACGACGCTGAGTTGGCTGCCGCCTGCGAGCAGCATCTGGATCTTGGCCACCAGAGAACCCCATGAGAAGTGCCCGTTCTTTCTCGCGATCTTTCGTCTTACCCGGGGCTCTGCTCAGCCACTACCGCCGTCATCCGCTGCAACTGATTGCTCTGGCGATCATGATCCTCCTGGCGACCATGCTGTGGACAGGCGTTAACCATCTGACCAGCCAGGCCAGAGCGAGCCTCAATCAAAGTGAACAAGCTGTCGCGGAACGCCAGCAGGTAGTGCGAGCCGATGGCAGGGCTCTGGCGATTGAAGATTTTGTATCCCTCAGGCTCGCCGGCGTGTGTGCCATGCCCTGGCTGGAGGTGGCACCTGAAACCGGCAATCGCCTTGTCGGTATTGATCCGCTGGCCGGCCAGTGTTTCGGTGCCAAAGCCGGTGTGTCTCAAACGCCGGATCAGCCCTTGAACGGCAAACCGTTTGTGGACATTCATACCGCAGCCGGCATCAGCGCCCGCGAAAGTCGTTTGTTTCTGCTGGCCTCTGATGCCACGCAAGCGGCCGATTTGCCACCTGGTTACCACCTGAAAACCTTCTCAACCAGCCCGGACACCGGCGAACTCGGGGACAGCTTCCTGCTCAACCTCGAAGCTTTAGGTGTGTTGGTGCTGCTGATTGCCGCTCTGTTGTTGCGCAGCGTTTACCTGTTGGGGCTGGCACAGCGCCGGGACAGCTTTGCACTGCTTAAGCGTTTCGGGGTGTCATCGGGGCAGGTTCAGCGTTGGCTGGTGCTGGAGATTCTGGTGTTGGCGCTGGTGTGTGTGGTGCCCGGTGTCTGGCTGGGCCGTTGGTTGGCCGCGGGGCTGGGAAGCGGTTTCGGGAACGCACTGAACGGGCTGTTCGATATTCCCCTGTACGCAGGGCAAGGGCAAGGTTGGTTAACGCCGGTGCTGGTGATGTTGGCGGTGGTGGTGGTCGCCTGTTTGGGCGATCTGCTGGTGCTGAGGTTGCGTGGGCATCTTAACGTGCCCATGCCCGCGCGAGCAGGGTTAGCGGCCGTTTTGTTTTCAGCCGGATTGGTGATGGCCTGGCTTGCGCCCTCGCTGCCCTGGGTTTTTGTGGCCGTTGCTCTGGTGTTTGCCAGTGCGGGTTGGCTCACGCCGGCCGCCGTCGCCCAACTGGCCCACTGGCGTGCAAGCCGCTCGGCAGCCCCGCTCACCCGTTGGCGCTACCGGGAGCTTACCGTACTGGTTCGCCGGTTGACGTTGCCGCTGGTTGCCCTGCAGTTTGCTCTGGCGATGGTGCTGGCGGTTCAGGCTCTGGTCACCACCTTTGAAAGCACCTTCGATCGCTGGTTGGCGCAGCGCCTGGAAGCCGCTTATTACGTAGAAGTGCCGGCGGGCGCTGACAGTCGGGAGGCCGCCGAATGGCTCACTGGCCAACAGGCGAGCGTGCCGGGTTTGCAGTGGCACCGGGCGATTCGGGGCCAGGCACGGCTGCCAGGTGCAAAGCATGCCGGTGACCGGCAAGTGGATGTGTTTGCGCTCACGCCCGTCAGCCCACTGATACGCGGGTGGACGCTGCTGGAAGCCGTAGATCGCCCCTGGGAAGCCCTGGCAGCCGGTGACGGTGTGATGATCAACGAGCAACTTGCCCGCAGGGAGAATCTTGGGGTGGGTGATCGCGTGCAGTTAGTGCTCGGTGATCAGCCGGGGGCTATGCCAGTGTTGGGCGTGTACCCGGATTACGGCCGCCCGGTAGGTGAGGTCCTGTTGAACGGTGCAACCTTGCCCGACAGCTTCAATGCCAGCTCCGAAAGCCTATCCATCACGCCCGGCAAGCCCGGGATGCAGAGCATAACCGATGCGCTTCAACACCTCTGGGGCGTGCAAGCGTTATCCCTGAGAGACAACGGCACCGTGCGCGAACTGGCAACCGGTGTGTTTGATCAAACCTTCGCACTGACCCGCGCCATGACGCTGCTTACCCTGATTCTGGCGGCGTCGGCGCTGTTGATGATGGGTTGGGTATTTTTTTCCACCCGTGCCTGGTACTTCCGATTGCTGGTGGTTTGGGGTTTGCCGCACCGTGAGGTCGCAGGCCAATTGCTGAGATTGGCGCTAACGCTGACGGGCGGTATCGCGGTATTGGCGTTGCCTCTGGGCATCTGGCTGACCTGGGTGCTGGTGCATCGGATTAATCCGCTGGCGTTTGGCTGGTCGCTGCCCATGGTTGTGTACCCGGCATTCTGGTTGGAAATCGCCGTTCTCAGCCTGGCCATTGGCTTGAGCATTGCCTTACTCATGCGCCGGCAACTTCGCAAGCCCGGTGTTGCGCCTGTTTCTGCTGGCGCTCCGTCCGAGGGGGAGAGATGACGCGATACAGAGTTTGTCGGTTCAGTCTCATCGTCGGTCTACTGTTCGGTTTGTTCTCGCCGGCCGGCTGTTCCAACGATGCCGGGGATGAAGGCTTTGCCGGCCTCGCGGGGCTTGAGAAACGCAATGATTCAAATAGCAACGCCGATACGCCGTATTTGCAGCCGGCGCCGGGAGACCGGCTGAGCTTTCCCGTCGATTACGGGCCACACCCGCAGCACCGTATTGAGTGGTGGTACCTCACTGCGAACCTTGAAACGGCGGCGGGCGAGCCGTTAGGGCTGCAATGGACCCAATTCCGGCAGGCACTGCAGCCCAGAGCCGCAGCAGCGCCCGCGCCGGCTGCCACCGACTGGCCGTTGCAAGCCGCCTGGATGGCCCACGGGGCGGTGAGCTGGAAGGGCCAGCATTACTTTGAGGAAAAGCTTGCCCGTGGAGATATGGGCACTGCGGGTGCCACCGCAGTGCCGTTCAACGTGTGGCTGGATGACTGGCGGCTGACTGGCAATGCCGATAATGATCGTTGGCAATTGCACGCGGCTGGCGAAGATTGGAGCTACGACCTGACCCTCAGTATTGAGGGTGATCCAGTAGCCCACGGAGACCAGGGCTTCAGCGCCAAATCTGCCAGCGGTGAAGGCTCCATGTACTTCAGCCTGGTGAACATTGCCATTACCGGCGAGGTGACGCTGAATGGCGAGGCGCTGGCGGTCAGTGGCAAAGGCTGGTTTGACCGGGAATGGAGCAGCCAGTTACTGAAAACCGGGCAAAAAGGCTGGGACTGGTTTGCCCTGCACCTCGATAGTGGCGACAAACTGATGGCGTTCCGATTGCGGGACGACAGCGGAACTTTCCAATCTGGAACCTGGATCCCTGCGCAGGGCGATCCTGTTCCACTGGGCCCGGAAGATCTGAGCCTGCAGGCGCTGGACCGGCGTGAGGGTGTGCCTGTGCGCTGGCAGCTTCGTGTTCCCGCTTATCAGATTGATCTGGAGCTGAGTGCGCCACCCGGTGACTATCTCAATCGGGGGCTTTACCCCTATTGGGAAAGCCCGGTCAGCGTGACGGGAAGCCATCAGGGACAGGGCTATATGGAGCTGACCGGGGATGCCGATTAACCGCCCCTATGTGCGTTTTCGCACCGAACAAGTGTCAACGGCGAGAGTATGTTGGAACTGGACAGTTTAGTCCGACAGCCACACACGATTCGCAGGAGAATCCTATGAAAAAACTACATTCACTTGCCTTTTATGCCTTGATCACGCCGGCCATAGCGATGAGTTCCAGCGCGGTATTTGCCCAGCAATCCACTGATCAGAAAATGACCAAGGAAAAGCGGAGCATGCAGGGTGAACAAGACACCATGAAATCCAACACCAAAACCATGCAAGGTGAGAATAAAACTGCGCAAAGCGAGAAAAAAATGGGCGGCCAGTCTGCCATGCAGAACAAAGCGTTCATGGACGCTGCACCCGCTAATGGGATGCACGCGAGCAACCTGATCGGTGCTGATATTAAAACCAGTGGTGATGACGACGTGGGCTCGGTGAGTGACCTGGTCATTGATCAAGACGGTCAGGTCGTTGCTGTTGTCGTGGGTGTCGGCGGATTTCTGGGCATGGGCGAGAAAAACGTCGCCATTGCCTGGGATAACGTAAAAAAATCAAACACGTCTGATAAGCAGGAACTGCGGATTGACGCTACCCGTGAGGAACTGCAGTCTGCGCCGGCGTTCGAAACCAAGATGTAAATTCCAGCACGCTCCACTCGTGGTGAAATGAATAGACGGCAGGGGCGAAAGCCTCTGCCGTTTTTGTTACACGCCAGGCAACTCATTGTGGTTCCTTCCCGATAAACATTTCCTTACCAATCTACAACCGACGCCTCCCATGGTTGTCAGTAATCTGACCTGGTGACTCGAGTCCTGGTATCGCGGTGGCGCACCTACTCGTTGTTTTGCATCGGAGTTTCGAAAGGCGCTTGCCGAATAGACTCCACTGTTCTCAGTCAGCTATGTTCGGAGACTGCAGTGTTAACAGCCAAAAATGTGCGTCTTTTCATGTGCGTGTCAGTAATGGCAGCGCTTTTACCCTTGTCACTCCCACTGTCTGCCGATAACGGCGAAAGCGGGTATCGGCTGCTTGAGCTGGACGGCTACAAAGTAAAGTGGGGTGAGCACACGCTCGGGGTGGGAGCGAGCATCAGCTACGCGTTCGCTGACGAGACACTGCGGTTTGATGACGCGCGCAACTGTCGTGACTTGGCACCGATGAGCATACTCTCCGGGCAGACCCTCCCCTTCGAGACGCTGGTGCGCGAGACCGCAGAAGCGTTCCGGGTATGGGAGCGCGCGGCCGATCTTTCATTTCATCAGGTTGCCGATGCCCGTGACGCAGATATTATTATCGGTGCACAAGGGACGCCGCGGATGCGGGCATTCGCCAATGTATCTTACGCGCCCGACGAGAGAGGCGGTGTGCGCGCCATCGAACAGGCGTTGGTGTGTCTGAACCCTGATCACAAATGGAAGGTCGGGTTCAACGGCGACGAAGACGTCTACGACATCCGCTATACGCTGATTCATGAGATCGGCCACGCTCTGGGCCTGGACCATCCCGGGCCGTCCGGGCAGGTGATGGGATTTCGCTACACCGAGGTCTTCGCCGAGCTGCAACCAGGCGATCTACGAGGCATTCGGCAACTCTACGGGCGGCGTGCCAATAACAACGAACTGGTCAATGCCTCAGCAGTTGTAATTCAACCTCACCGAGCAGGCCCAGACGCTATTTTCACCGAGCACCCTTATTTCAGAAAGGAGGTTGCCATACCGAATGGGTAAGACTCCTCTACCTCAGTCGCATTAACACCAGCGTTCATGATCCAGACAACCACCGTCCCTTGTTGGACTGGACCGCGCGATGACCATTTTGGGCGGTCCGAAAGGGGGTTCGAGTTACCAGCCGACAAACGGGATGCCGTGTTCCTGAATAAACTTGGCGTTGTCACGATTATAGCGTTCGGTAATCTCGCGATAGTGCTCAGGGTGGGTTTCAATCTTTCTTGCCTCATACCGCCCTACCTCAATCGCATTCTCTGCACGATTCATGATCCAGACGACCACTGTTCCACCCGGTGCCAGTCCTAGGACGAGGTTATAGCGCGGGCGTTCGACTACTTCGCCATAACGCTTAAACGAAGCAACCTCCTTCATTCTTTCTTCAATATCGTCCGGATTCTCCAGCTTAATAACTGCTTCATAGGATTGCTGTTCAGCAAACGAAAACCAACGGATAACAAACAACTCTGGTGTCGTTTGCCAGTCAGCTCGCGAGAGCGGCGGACTTTTCCAGCAACAAGACACAATCCCAAAAGGACGACGCCACCCAATATCCTTTGACAAGGATTCGATGAAAAATTTGTCAACCCAAACATCATAGTGCCTAGGAGCCACAGCGCCGATACTCCGATACGTGCCATTGGGTCCATGGGTTGGCCCTTTTGACTCTGTTTGCTCCGAGCACCCCAAGAGTGCGAAAACACAAAAACTGAGCACCCATTGATTAATACTCATAATATTCTCCATCCACCCGTCGTCCTTTGTTGGGATAAACCGCGCGATGACCATCTTGAGCGGGTCTGAAGGGGTATAGTGGGCCGAGCTGCAAGTAATGATCGGAGTGGTGAATGTACCTTTGCTTAAGTAGGGCCTTGGATTCCGGCCTCAACCCGGACTTTGGGGCGATCCTCTTCGGCGGGTGAGTTGTCTAATGATTCTTCGGGTACCCCGTTGTCAATTAGCGCGCCTTTCTGAGCCGCTCTTTGCACAAATTTCTGTGGATCCTTGTCGAGCAGTTCTTTTGCTGTGGGCGTTAACTGGCCTTTGCCATCCAGTGCGCCGGCCATCGCAAAATCAACAATCGGAGCGGTGTTTGTAGCAACGCCGAGAATAACGCGAGAGTTTCCGCTGACAATGGATCCACCGTGGGAGGTCGGGCTCCCAAGGTACGCCACAGGCATGCCATCGGCCAAGGCCAGCGGGTAGCCTTGAGTAATAATGGCACCACAACCGGTAGCGTCCCCAACGCGCGCGATGGGCGTGCCTTCAACGAGGATGTTAGAGCCGTTTGGCAAGATAGGGGAGGAGCCGTGCCCTTTGATCGGACAAACATGCATGTCGCCCACGCAGGCGGCAATCAGATTACTCATGATGAGAGTTCCTTTCTGGTGATGAGTAGCATCCTGGCTGCTCATTAACAAATCCGGTCAAAAAATTACCACACTGGCACAGCCGGTACCATACAACAGAGAGCCTTTTACCAGGTAATGCCGTCCGAATCCGGGCTGACAGGGCGAATATCGATAACGGCCTCGCGCTCTCCGGCGTCTTTCTCAATCAGTTCCCGAAGCCGCAAACCTTGCGGTTGTTCCTGGTTTTCTTGAGAGCCTGGCCGCGTATCAGACAGATCGATGATGATTTCCACACGCCGGTTTTTTGCGCGATTCTCGGCCGAAATATTGTCCACTCTGGGCTCTGTATCTGCCAGCCCCTTCACCGCCAGACGCCTGGGCTCAACATCGCCGGTGGCCAACAAAACGTTTGCAACAGCGGCCGAGCGGGCCGCAGAGAGATCCCAGTTGCTGTAGAAGCGCGACGTGCGAATGGGAATGTCGTCGGTATGCCCTTCCACCGTGAGCTTGCCAGGCATGTCGGCCAGCACCTTCGCCATCTCCAGAAGCAGGCCTTCGAATTCATAGGTCAGTTCTGCCGAGCCGGATGGAAACGAGCCTTTTTCCTCGACGCGTATGACGATGTGGTAAGCATTCCTGTCTTTTTCTACCGTAATTCGGCCATCGGAAATGGCCTCCTTGAGGGTGTCCCGGATGCGGGCGGTGTTGGCTTCTAGGGCTTGGTCGGCCGCCGCTTCTTCCGACTGTTCCGTAGGGCTTTTCAGAGTTTGCAGCTCTGGTTGCTGATCGGTTGTGGTCTGACGGACTTCATTAACGAGCGTTGGCTCGGGAGGCGCCGGAGAGAACTTGTCGAAGATCGGGCTGGTGCCCTGGGGAATCTCCAGTGCCGGAACTTCGCGCTGAACCCCGAAGGCTTGTGAGAGTTCACCGGCAATCTGCTTGAATTTCATCGCGTCGATTTCAGAAAATGACAGCAAAAGCACAAAAAAGCACATCAGCAGAGACATCAGGTCGGCGAAGGTGACAACCCACGCGGGAATGCCCGGCTTTTCCTCTTCTGGGAGCTCGTCCATAGGGCTTATCCGCTGGCGGTCTCTGGCTCCGGCGTTTTGTCGCGCTGGCCTGGTGGCAGGTAGCTGGAGAGCATTTGTTCGATAATGCGTGGATTTGTGCCCTGCTGAATGGCCACTAATGCGTCGGTGTACAGCATTTGCAGGCGGGCCTCTTCGGTCATCCGCAGGGACAACTTATCGGCGATGGGGGTGGCTATCATGGTCGCAATCATCGCGCCGTAAAGCGTGGTCAGCAACGCAACGGCCATGGCCGGGCCGATGGATTTGGGATCTTCCATATTGGAGAGCATTTGTACAAGACCAATCAGGGTGCCGATCATACCCATCGCCGGCGCTACGTCTGCCATGGCGGTGAACACTTTGGCGCCGGACCGGTTGTGGTCAAGCGTCATCAGGCGTTCTTTGTCCAGCAGCTGCTTGATTGTGTCGCCGGTCTGGCCGTCAACCAGCATCTGAATGCCCTTGCCGAGAAACGGCGAGGCGACTTCCCGGCCCTCGAGCCCCAATGGCCCCTCTTTGCGGGCGACGTTGGCCACGTCTACCAGCTCTTCAATGCTGGTTTGTGTCTCCGGGAGTTTGAACTTGAACGCCCGGAGAGCTGCCTTGAAAGCGCCTAGAAACTGTGGAATGCTGAATTTGGCCAGCACCACCAGCATGGTGCCACCTACGACGATCAGAAGGGATGCAGAGTTCAGGAAAACATCGGGTGAGACGCCGAGAATAACGGCGGATGCGATGAGTACCAGCGCGCCAACAAGGCCGATAAGGGTGGCAAAATCCACGTGCGCTCCTGCAAATGTCGCGATAAAACCAGGGTGGTGAGATTACCTGCAGTTCATTATTCAATCAATCAGCTTGTGCCCATTGTGTGGACTCGTCTCTGAATTCTTTGAAAGCTGCGTACTTGTGCAGGTCAGACTCGACCAGGTTCAAGCACAGTGCAACAACGCCAACATCGTCTACGAAGCCGATGCCGAGCAGCAGGTCGGGAATGAGATCCAGTGGATTGAGCACGTATAACAGCGCACCCGCAATGGCTGCGATGCTTTTCCATGGAACATTGCGGTAACTGCCGTTCCAGTAGTCCCTGAGCATGGAAAACATCAGTTTGATGTCGGCGCTGAACCGATTCAGTTTTCCGCTGTTTTTAACCTTTGCCTCAATAGCCTGCTGCCGATTCAGCAACGCCTCCAGATCGGCAGGGTTTACCTTTTCAGCTTCTGCATTCAGTTCTTTTTGCGCGTTCTTCTGGCTGAACAGGGCCATGAATAGCTGTCCTCTGGTGATGAATGGGGCGCCGGTCAATCATAGTGCCAATTGCCGTCGCGATATAGTGTCATTAAGAGTGTCATTAAGAGTGTCATTATAGCGTCACGAAATTGGCCAGTCCGCCGCATCCACTGTGTGCAATCCAACCGGTTGTTCGGCGTGGCCGCGCCACTTATCAATGAAGAGACCCTGCGGATCGTATTGCTGGGCCTGTTTTTCCAGATTGAACTGGCGAAGGCCGCGGGGGTCGGCGCCTACACCGGCCAGGTACTGCCAATTACCGTAGTTGCTAGCCACATCATAATCTATCAGTTGCTCTTCGAACCATGCGGCACCGTAGCGCCAGTCCAGTTCCAGTTCGTTCACAAAACAACTGGCGACCAACTGCCGACCCCGGTTGCTCATATAACCGGTTTCCCGGAGCTGATTCATGGCCGCGTTGACCAAGGGGTACTCGGTGGTGCCTTCGCACCAGGCTTTGAAGCGGTGCCCGTAAAACGTGACGGGCCGGCGCTTGTGTTGCACGCCGTTGCGCCGGAACAAATCAGCACCGTGCTTCAGGGCGTACCAGTAAAAGTACTCCCGCCACAGCAGTTCAAACCAAAGCCAGTAAGTGGACTCGTTTCGGGTTTCATCGCGCTCGTATCGGGCAATGGTTTCTGCAACTTCCCGTGCCGAGAGTGAGCCATCGGCCAGCCAGGGCGAGAACTTCGAGGAGGCATCCCATTCCTGGAGGGCATCGAGGGCATTTCGCGTTTGCTTGTAATTGTCGATGGCATGATGACCGAATAAAAATTCCTGCAGACGGGCCAGGCCGGCCTTTTCTCCGCCCGTGAACGGGGCAGGATGCAGCGGTTTTTTAACGGCGGGGCACTCACCCCGGTTGTCTTCGGGAAACCCCGGTGCCGGTGGCAACGCCGTGAGGGTTCGGATGCGCAGCATTGAGGGGCCGCGTTCGCCGGATTTTTCGATCAGTTTACGAAATTTTGAAAAGGAATCCGGCAGGTCTTCCAGGCTCATGGGGAGCGAGCTTTCGGTAAACAGGCCGAGCGTTTCGAATTCCTGAAACAGGGTGTCGGGTAACGTGTCCTGAATGACTTGCCATTGACCAGCTTCCCGCGTGCCGGGTTGGCGCGAGCGGATGACTCTGTTCACTTTATGGTTATGCACCAGCGCTGGAATGACGTCCTCGGGCTTGCCATAGGCAATATGCAATCGTTGGCCCAGAGCCCGGAGATTACGTTCCAGCGTGATCAGGCTTTGCCAGAGAAATCGCCAGCGGTGATCGCCCATCGCCTTGCTCTGCAGGGGGCCGGGTTGGAACCATCGGGGGTCCACAACATACGCGCACAGCAGCATGTCTGATTTTGAGGCGGCTAACAGGGCCGCGTTATCGTGTAATCGAAGATCTCGGGTAAACCAGTAAAGCGTATTCAATGTGAAGGCCTGTCCAACGTGAAAACCTGTCCAAACCGCTTGTGCGGTCACAGTCATACGCTTCAGATGTGTGAAAAGATTATCAGAAGCGCATGACGGCAACAGGCGTCAGTCTGAAAGCAGGCTTACATCTCCTGTGCCGTAGGGCGAAGGATGATCTCGTTGATATCCACGTCCTGAGGCTGCTCAATCGCGTAGACAATGGCGCGGGCAACCGCATCGGCATCGATAGCCACTTTGTAGAGCTCTTCCGCGGCTTGTGCTGCATCGGGGTCGGTGATGGTGCTGGTCAGTTCGGTGGCTATTGCGCCCGGAGAGATGTTGGTGCTGCGAATTTCATCGCCGGCTTCCATACGCAGTCCTTCGGAGAGGGCTTTCACAGCGTACTTGGTTGCGCAATACACGGCACCACCCGCGAACACTTTGTGCCCGGCTACCGAGGACAGGTTGATCACGTGCCCGCTGTGCTGCTCGCGCATGGTGGGCAGCACGGCCGCGATGCCATACAAAACGCCCTTGATGTTGACGTCGATCATTTGTTCCCACTCGTCTACCTTCAAGGCATCCAGCGGCGCCAGCGGCATAAGGCCCGCGTTGTTGATCAGCACATCGATGCGGCCAAATTTCTTTTTGGCCGCTGCTGCCAGGCTTTCGACCTGTTTGCGGTCGGTCACATCGGTGACCTGCCACAAGACGTCTGCACCCTTTGCCGTCAGCTCATCAGCCAGCGACTTCAGGCGGTCTTCCCGGCGGGCTGCCAGCACCAGCTTGGCGCCACGATCGGCCAGGCGCCGGGCGGTGGATTCGCCCAGGCCGCTGCTGGCGCCGGTGATGATAATTACCTTCTCGTTAATCGTATCGTTAATCGTATCGTTGGTGTTGCTCATCGGTTTGCTCCCGTTTGGATCAAAAATTGCTGATCAGGCGTTTGCTTCAAGTTTTTCCAGTGCCGGATAATCGGTATACCCGTGTTCATCGCCACCGTAGAAGGTGCTGTCGTCCCATTCGTTGAGGGGCGCATTCTGACGAAACCGCTCAGGCAGATCCGGGTTGGCGATAAACGGCCGGCCAAAGGTAACCAGATCGCAACGGCCTTCGCTGATACGGATGCGGGCCTCTTCGGCAGTATAGGCGCCGTTGGCGATGTAGGTACCTTTATAAGCTGCCCGGATTGCGTCGATGACGTCTTCCGGGCGGCCGTTGGCATGGTTGCCCTGGAAGGAATCTTCTACGACTTCGAGATAGCCGATACCCAAGTCGTTCAGGTGTTTGGCAAAAGTGCTAAAGGTTTCAATTGGATTATTGTCGTACATTCCGTTGAAGCTTCCGGTTGGGCCAACACGAACGCCCACTTTGTCTTTGCCCCACACATCGATGACGGCCTGGATTACCATCAGCGGCAGGCGCAGGCGATTTTCCAACGTACCGCCGTATTCATCGGTGCGGTGATTGCTGCCACTCTTTATAAATTGGTCCAGCAGGTAGCCATTCGCGGCGTGAACCTCTACGCCATCAAATCCGGCTGCCTTCGCGTTCCGTGCGCCTTGGCGATACTGCTCGACAATGCCGGCCATTTCGGCGGTTTCCAATGCACGTGGTTCCGGCACATCTACCATGCCGGAGTCTGCACTGATAAAGGTTTTGGCGCCTTCTGCCCTGATGGCAGAGGGCGCGACTGGCTGGTCGCCATTTGGCTGCAGATCCGGGTGGGAAATGCGGCCCACATGCCATAGCTGCATGTGAATGCGACCGCCAGCCGTATGAACCGCGTTTGTAACCTTTTTCCAGCCATCAATTTGTTCGTTGGAATGAATGCCTGGCGTGAACGCGTACCCCTTGCCTTGAGGCGAGATCTGAGTTGCTTCACTGAGAATCAGCCCGGCACTGGCCCGCTGTTCGTAGTAGTGCGCGTTCAGGGCGTTCGGAATGTCGCCTGGTTGGCTGGCGCGTGAGCGGGTCAGTGGCGACATTAAAACCCGGTTGGGCAGTGTGACGCCGCCCAGTTCAAATGGCTGAAATAACGGATCGTTCTGTTTTTGGTTACTCATAAAATACGCCTTTTAGGATAAACAAATGTTAATTAGACCAGTCTACTAGAAAGTGTGCGAAAAAAATTTACAGGGTGCTAATACCAAGACATCGGGTGAAAAATACGCGGACAAACCGTTCCATCGGCTCTGTTGATTTGACAACCTTGGCCCTCAGAATGGCGCCTTCCCAACCGGATAGCAGGAAGCTGGCGGCATCTGCGGAATCAATGCCCGAAGCAATGTCTCCGGCGGTTTGCGCGTCGGCAATGCAATCTTCAAAGCGCTTTTCCCAAGCGGAAAACACATTGTTCAATCGAACGCGGAACATCTCGTTTTGCCCCGCCAATTCTTGGCCCAAATTGCCAATAAGGCAGCCACGGGTGCAGTTGCAGTCTGTCATATTGTCGAAGCCGGTATCGAAATAGGCCCGCAAACGATCAACGTAGGAACGACTGCTGTCATTAAGAATGTGATCAAGTTTCGTATCGTATTCCTCGGCGAAGGTATCGATGATCGCAAGGCCGAAGTCATTCTTGCTGCTGAAGTAATGATAGAACGACCCTTTGGGCACGCCAGCAACCGTGAGGATGCCATTGATGCCTGTTGCACCAAATCCCTTCGTGCCGATAAGGTCGGCGCCTGTTTGAATGATAAGATTGCGTGTGGCGTTCGTCGTCATGGCCACCATACTAGACCGATCGTCTAGAATCCGTCAAACTCTCGATGTCCGAAAAAACCGCATCAGAGATAACCGTAACCGTAATTATGCCTGCAAGGAGATAGCCTGTGATTAAATCTCGTGCCGCCGTGGCTTTTGCTGCCAACCAGCCGCTGGAAATTGTCGAAGTGGATGTCGCGCCGCCCCAAAAAGGGGAGGTTCTGGTGCGTATTGTGGCGACCGGTGTCTGTCATACCGATGCCTACACCCTTTCAGGCGCTGATCCGGAAGGTCTGTTCCCGACCATTCTGGGCCACGAAGGTGGCGGCATTGTAGAGGCCCTTGGCGAAGGGGTTGCCGGCCTTGAGGTTGGCGATCACGTCATTCCGCTTTATACCGCCGAGTGCGGCGAGTGCAAATTTTGCACCTCTGGCAAGACCAACCTGTGCGGAGCCGTGCGCGCAACCCAGGGCAAGGGCGTGATGCCCGATGGCACGTCCCGGTTCTCTTACAACGGCGAACCGCTGTATCACTACATGGGCTGCTCAACGTTCTCTGAGTACACGGTGCTGCCGGAAGTGTCGCTCGCAAAAATTCCCAAAGAAGCGCCTCTGGATAAAGTGTGCCTGCTGGGCTGCGGCGTAACGACGGGTATTGGCGCCGTGCTGAATACCGCCAAGGTTGAAGAGGGCGATACCGTCGCGATATTTGGCCTGGGTGGCATCGGCCTGGCAGCGATCATCGGCGCCAAAATGGCGAAGGCCGGCCGTATTATCGCGGTAGACATTAACCCGGGTAAATTCGAGATTGCACAGCAGCTCGGCGCTACCGATGTGGTCAACCCAAAAGACCACGACAAGCCGATTCAGGACGTGATCATTGACATGACCGATGGCGGCGTAGACTACTCATTCGAGTGCGTTGGCAACGTTCACCTTATGCGTTCGGCGCTTGAGTGCTGTCACAAAGGCTGGGGCGAATCCATCATTATCGGCGTTGCCGGCGCCGGCCAGGAAATCAGCACCCGCCCCTTCCAACTGGTGACCGGCCGAGTCTGGAAAGGCTCAGCGTTCGGTGGCGTAAAAGGCCGCACGGAACTGCCAGGGTACGTGGAGAAAGCCGAGAAAGGTGAGATACCGCTGGATGTGTTCATTACCCATGAAATGCCGTTGGAAGACATTAACAAGGCCTTTGATCTGATGCATGAAGGCAAGAGCATCAGAACAGTGATTCATTTCTGACCGGATTGTGAATGTCGCCGGAGCGCCTGAATTGGCCCCCGGCTTTTTAAAGGCTGACAGCGGTGCTCTGTAGGCTCTAGGCTGTGGGTAGGTTGCGGGTAAAAGAAAAATCTCAAACAAAAACAATAGCGAACGGAGTGACTCAATGAGTCTTTCATGGAAACAAAAATTCATGTTGTTAATTGTCGCCACTCTGATCGGGCTGGCCATTGCCACCATGGTATCTTTAGGTGGGCTTGCCAAGGTATCCGACGCCTATGACGCACGTGGGCAGGCCCGGGCCTATGAATCGGCGTCCCTCGCACTGCTGAATAACTGGCTGGCAATCGAGAGGGTGAGTGAGAGTCTCGAGCCGGCACAGGTCGACCGCTATCAAGAGCAGCTTCAATCCCTCGCCGCCCAATCATTAGCGCTTAAAGAATCCGCAGGCGCCTTATCGGATGAGGCCATCGACGCCACCGCACAGGAAATCCGAACGCAAGTTGAACAATATGTCCAGCTGCGCCGCGATTGGCTGGCCCTGAGCCAGCAATTGGCCCTGAGCCAGCAATTGGGCCTGACGCCCGCCGATGGGCTAAGAGCGGCCATGTCCAATAATATCAACGAGCTGCGAAAAATCAGCATTTCCATGTTTGACGATGATATCAGTATCATTGCGTCTGCCTACCGGGATTACCTCTCGACCTTTGACCCCGCCTACGCCCAGACGACCCGCGAGGCCCTTGAGCGAATGCTGACAATCGTCAGGAAGATGGATTGGCAGGACATCGACATTGGTCAGGCCATACAGGGGTTTGACGATGCGTTTTCAGAGGCCGAGCAGCTTGTAGTCTCAGTGTCCGGGACGCAAAGCAATTTGTCTGACACAGGGACACGCATTCGCAATCTCGTTACGGAGCAGAATGACGTGCTCCGGCGTGACGTAATTGTGGTTACCAGCAGGCAAGCGGAGGAGGCTCGAACCTCCTCGACCTGGTTGATCATCGCGACGGCTGCGGCGGTATTGGCGATCCTTGTGATCACATTAACAGCCGCCTCCAGAACCCTGGTAAGGCGACTTAATGAGGCGGTAGGCCTGCTGACCCAGGTCGCCGGGGGCGATCTCAGCCAACGGCTTGAACCGGGAAAGAACCCGAACGATGAATTCAACCGGTTGGGGTTGGCAGCCAACAAGATGCTGGACGATGTGTCCGGCGTTATCGGGCAAGTGGTTGAGGGCAACCGGACACTGTCCACCCTTCAGTCAGAGCTTGACGCGCTGGTGGATCAGATAGGGCGCAACGGTGAACAGGTCGAAGACGGAACCGAACAAACCGCTACGGCGGTGCAGGAAATTTCACATACCGCCGTCGATATCGCTCAGCATACCCAGTCGGTGAATGGTGCGGTGCAGAGTGCTAACGACTCTGCCCATTCCAGCTCCGAGGTTGTCCGGCGCAGTGCCCGCGCCATGAGCGAGCTGGCCGAGCGAATTCACAAAGCCAACGATCAGGTGGAGCGGCTTGGTAAAACCGGCGAAAAGGTGAGTTCCATCGTCGGAGTGATCAACGGTTTGGCAGAACAGACCAACCTCCTTGCTCTGAATGCCGCCATTGAGGCCGCCAGAGCGGGTGAGGCCGGCCGAGGTTTTTCGGTGGTAGCCGATGAGGTTCGTTCTCTGGCTGAAAAAACCGTTTCTGCCACCAAAGGTATTGCCGATATCGTTGAATCACTCAATCAGGAAACCAGGACCATCACCACCCTCATGAAAGAGGGTCTGGTGTCAGCCGGCGAAGGCGAAGCGAGTTCAAAGGAGGCCGCTACGTCGATTGACCAGATCACCGCCGCAATTGGACAGCTGGCCGGCGACATGAATCAGGTGGCCTCCTCCGTAGAGGGCATTTCAACCACCACGGAAGAAATTGCCCAGAAGGTTGAGATGATCCATGGCCACACTCGGGAAACCTCCGACATTCGTCAAAAACTCAATGCGCACATCGAGCGGCTTTCGTTTCAGGTTGGCAGCCTGACTCAGGCGTCCCAACGGTTTCGGCTTTAGCAGGCCTGGCCGACCCCCAGGACGAGGGCCGTATTGAGTTGGCCCAGGGTGGCGGCCCGGGTTAGCGATCGGTCAGTTTGATTTCGATGCGCCGGTTTTTCTGTAGTGCATCGGGTGTCGTGCCGTCAGCAACCGGGAAGAACTCGCCAAAACCCGCTGCGGCCATGCGTTTTTGCGGCACGTTCTGATCAGCCAGGTAGCGCACGACCGCCACAGCGCGCGCGGTCGAGAGTTCCCAGTTGGAGGGGAACTGCGGTGTATTGATGGGAATAATGTCGGTATGGCCATCAATACGCAGGATCCAGTCAAGATCGGCGGGAATGGTTTTAACCACTTCAAGCAACACGCCCGCCAGTTTATCAAGTTCACGCTTGCCCTCAGGGCCCAACTGCGCCGAGCCGGATGCGAACAGCAGTTCCGAAGGCAGCAGGAACCGATCGCCGACTATGCGGATGTTTTCGTTGGCGGCCAGGATGTTCCGAAGCCGTGAGAAAAATTCCGACTGATACTGCTCCAGTTCGTTGACCCGCTCAGCCAGCAGAGTATTAAGGCGCCGGCTGACATCTTCCAGTTCACCGTCTTTATTTGCGGTCATTTCCTTTTGCAGGTTCAGTGCCTTGGTTATCTGCCTCAATTGGTTCTGAAGCGACGCAATCTGGTTGGAAAGGCGCAGGATCATGTTCTGCTGGCTCGACGATAGTTCGTCCTTGCTGTCCAGTTCCTGGTTCATATTGGCCAACCGCTCAGCCCGGGCTTCGGCATCGGCGGTTTGCTGCATCAATCGGTTACGGGATGCATCCAGCCGCTCCTGCAGACCTTCGTTCTGGGCAAGGCTGTCGCTGAAGTTGCTCTGAACGGTCAGTATTTGCTGCTCCAGAGCGTCCGTTTTGTTCTTTTCCAACCCCAGTAACTGAGATATTTCGTTCAGTCGCTGGTTTAGCTGAGCAAGTTCGGAGTTGCGATCAGACAGCGTCTGGGACAGGAAAAGCTGGCTGACCACGTAAACCAGCAACATGAATATCACCAGCATCAGCAGCGCAGAGAGCGCGTCTACGTACCCTGGCCAGACATTTGTGGTACTGCGGCTTCGGCGTCGGGATCCGATCATAGCGAGCGGTCACCGCCGTTGAACGGGTCAACCAGATTGGTCACACCAGTCAGCCATTCTTCCAGACCGTCATAAAAGCGGTTCTGGGCATGGCCGGCCTGTATATCGAGAAAGCCCAATATCAAAGAGCCACCCAGACCGAACAACGATGAACTAAACGCGGTGCCCATGCCTTGCAAGGGCGTCAACAGGCCGGCTTGAAGGTCTGCAAACACCTTGCTGAAATCTCCCTGGCCCATATCCAGATTGGTAATGACCGCGCCAACGGCATTGATGGTGCCGAGCAAACCCCAAAACGTACCGAGAAGCCCAAGGAACACCAACAGATTAATAAAGTACCGCGTTATTTCTCGCTGCTCATCCATTCGGGAATAAATGCCATCCAGAACCGTGCGCAGTGACAGCGTAGACAGCGTGAACCGGTCGCGCTTGGAATCTTCCCCCAACTGTCGGGCGAGAGGTTTGAGCAGGCGAGGCTCCTCTAACACCGAGAGACCGGAATGACCGGTGCGGAATTGGGAAATCCAGCGCAGCTCAGGAAACAATACGAAAACCTGGCGGTAGGTGAGCCCAATCCCGACGAGCAGTACGCAAACAATCATCAGGTTGAAAACCCAGTTGGCCATAAATGCGGTTATCAGAGGTTGATGGATCAACACGCCAACCACTGCAACAACGGCCAGGAAAAAGGTCATCCAGAAAAGGGTGTGTTTGGGATTACTCATGGAGCTCCTGCTGGTGTATAGGGATTCCCACGAAACATAGCACAAACATCCTGGTTGCGAGGTAGAAGATTCGTTGGGTTCATTTGTTGATCGCACCCATGGATTCATATAGAGTGAATCGATTCATAATAAATACAATGGTGCGGAAAATGTTTTCCCAGTCGCTTGCCACGTCAACGATTTTCCATGGCGCTCATCCTGAAGAGGTATCGGCGTTCGTGAACCAGCATATCGGAGGCCACAGCCTGGACCTGCTCGGTGGCGAGAACCTTGCTGCGAGTCTGAGCTTTGGGGAGTTCGCAGGCTTTGGGCTATCAAGAATCAGTTATGGCAACCATGTCAGGGTCAAGTCCCCGGCACTCGATGACATCTATCATTTTCAGGTGGTGACACGGGGGGAATGTCGCTGGCGGCATGGCGGGGAAAATTTACGGGTGCGCCGCGGTCAGGCAATGATGGTCAATCCCGATGAAGTGATTGATCTTGAGTACACTCAGGAATGCGAAAAAGTCATTATCAAGGTGCCTGCATCGATCATGAAATCTGTTTCCAGCACCGGGAGTTCTGCGCGTGAACAGGTAGTGCGTTTTGATCGCTTGCCCATAGACATGCGGCTTTGCCCGTCGTTGATGAGCATTCTGGATGCCGTTTTTTCAGAGTTCGAAGAATCTGGCGACTCGAATCTTGGCGCTGTCACGTTGCCGTATAGGGAAATTGTTCTGAAAAAGCTGCTGAAGGTATTTCCTAACAACTGGAATGCCTCCGATAGTGTTCAACCGGTTTCACCCTCTATGGAGCGGATAATTCGTTACATTGAGGAAAATGTGAAAGAAGACATTGAGCTTGAAACGCTCTCTCAAATTTCCAACATGAGCATCCGCTCCATCTACAATGCTTTTTCAAGGGTGTTCTCAACCACCCCTAAAAGTTACGTGAAACTTGTTAAGCTCAAACGCCTGAGAAATGATTTGTTGCATGGCCATTGCCGGAACGTCACTGAGGTTGCATTGGATTACGGCTTTAGTCACCTCGGCCGTTTTTCGTCAGACTATCGCAAACGGTTTGGTGAACTGCCCTCTGAAACCATGCGACTGGCGGGCTGACCGCATATTTGGCGCGTAATCTTATCCACGCACTGACGCATCTGGTTAAACAGTTCCGAGCCCTCGATAATATCAGTATCCCGTTCAAGGCCAAGCAGCGAAATTACGGTCACGATGCTCCCGTTCAGGTCGAACACGGGCATGCTCAAGACGTTGATTTCGGGCAGATAGTCGCTGAAAAATGCGCAATAACCTTGTTCTCGGATCAACTCCAGATAACTCCCCAGCTTTTCTCTGGGAATGTCTTTTCGATTATGTTTTGGCAGCGTCCGCGACTGGCGGTAATAGTGATCGATCAGTTCCCTGCGACGTTTTTGCGGCATGCTTGCCAAATAAATTCGACCAGACGCAGAATTCAGGGCGGAAAGCTCAGCGCCAAGACGAACGTTGACCGCAACGGGTTGGCTGGAGTCGAGCCATTTTATGACAAGCGGTCCGCTGCCATTCCAGACCGTAACGGAGACGGTCTTGTCGGTTTCCTCATTTAACAGATCGACAGCCTCGTAGGACAGCTGGATCGGGTTGATACGGCGCAGTGCGGAAATGCCAAGAGTCAGGCTGGAGTTTCCGAGCGTGTACTGGGTCTGGTTAACCTGATTGATGTAATTCTTACGCAGAAGGCTCACAAGATACTTATGGGCGCGACTGGGAGACAGGTCCAATGCGCCCGACAGTTCCTTTAACGTCGGTGGTTTTGCCGCGCTGGAAATGTAATCAAGAATGCGAAGGCCGATCTCAAGGGAGCCGATTCCTTGTCGTTTTGGGCTTTCTTCTGCCATGGAGGTTGCCGTTATAAAGTTGCTTGTTGAACCGGGTGGTAAAGCATAACAGACGTCAGCATGACGGTCGGTGCCCGCTATCCCGTTACCGAAGATCCCTAACCCTTCGTGTACGTTTAAACACTGAGGGCGGTTTCGACTTTCTCGAGGTTTTGAGCCAGATCTTCAGAGCTGCCATCAAAATGAACTTTTCCCTTCACGACAACTACGTGTCGATCGCATAGCTTTTTCAGCGCTTTGATGTTCTTGTCCACCACCAACGTTGAAATGCCAGACGTTCGAATGGTCGCAATAACGCGCCAGATGTCTTCTCTGATCAGCGGTGCCAACCCTTCTGTCGCTTCATCGAGAATCATAAGCCTCGGATTGGTAACCAGGGCCCTGCCAATGGCGAGCATTTGTTGCTCCCCTCCGGAAAGTTCGGTGCCCAGGTTGGACAACCTTTCCTGAAGGCGGGGAAAGGTTGCCATAACCCGGTCGAAATCCCACTCGGACTTGCCACTACTGTTTGGGCGGGCGGCCATCTGCAGGTGTTCCTTCACGGTCAGGTTGTGGAACATGCCCCGGCCTTCAGGAACGTATGCGATATCGCGGCGCATGCGCTTCCAGGTTGGCAATTTGCTGATGTCCTCGCCGTCGAAATAAATGTGGCCGCTGCGCGGTAACACGATGCCCAGAATGGACTTCAGAGTGGTTGTTTTCCCCATGCCGTTGCGGCCCATCAGGCTCATGGAATGGCCCTTTTCAAGCCGGAATGACAAGTCGTGGAGAATGTGGCTGCGACCATAAAGGGTATTGAGGTTTTTCACTTCCAGCAGAATGGAGTTCATGCGGCTTCCTCCTCGTCATCCTTACCCAGGTAGGCTTCTTTTACCCGAGGATCATTGCGCACCTCATCTACCGTGCCGGTAATCAGGTGCGTTCCGTTGTCGAGTACGGTCAGTTGGTCGGAAAGTTCGAAAATGGCGTCCATATCGTGCTCTACGAGCACAATGCTGTAGGTTTTTTTGAGGTCGTTGAGTAGCTCGATAATGCGCAGAGACTCCTCATGGCCCATGCCAGCCATGGGCTCGTCCAACAGCAGGATACAGGGATCAGTTGCCAACACCATGGCCAGTTCCAGTTGTCGCTGTTCACCGTAGGATATTTCCGCCGCGATGGTGTTAATGCGGTCTGCCAGGCCAACCTGACACAGTGCTTTTTCTGCGGCCTCCTTGACCAGTTTATTGGCATGGCGTGAGGCAAACAGGTTAAAACTGCCCGCAAAGCGGCGCTGGGCAGCCACTGCGCAGTTTTCCAGGCAGGTGACTTCGGCATAGATGTTGGTTTTCTGGAAGCTGCGCCCGATACCACTGCGCACAAATTTCCAGGGCTTCATGCCCTCTATCTGTGCGCCCTTGTGCAGGATACAGCCGCTGGTGGGCTTCAGCGTGCCGCATAGCATGTTAAGCAAGGTGCTTTTGCCAGCCCCGTTAGGGCCGACCACCCCGTGCAGTTGTTTATCATGGAACTGCAGCGAAATATCGTTAAGTGCCTTGATGCCACCCCAGTGTTTACTGAGGGATTCGGTTTCCAGAATGATGTTGTTGGCCATGATTATTTCTCCAGCAGTTTTTCAAGATAACCGGCCAGGCCTTTGCGCAGCAGCAAGACCATCAGGATGATGGCGCCGCCCATGAACAGCTTCCAGTCCTCGCTCACGTGCTCGAAAAAATACTGCAGCCCCTCGTAGGTGATCGTGCCGAGAATGGCGCCGTAAATCGTCCCCATGCCGCCGAGAATGGACATTACCAGCGCGGTGCCGGACATCTCCCAAGTCATGAATTGCGGATTCACATAACCGTATTGCAACGCAAACAGCAAGCCGGCATAGGCCGCCAGGGTGCTGCCGATGACGTAGCTGATCAGGCGGAAAGCGAAGATGTTGTAGCCCAGCGCCTCAGTACGTTCCGGGTTCAGGCGGCTGGCTTCGATGATCCGGCCAAAACGCGAACGCAGCACGATCTTTATCGTCAGCAGGGTAATGAGCACGCCCAGCAATGCCAGGTAATAGAAATGCGTCGGGTTATCGAGATTCAGAAAGTTGAGGCCAAAAATACTGGTCTCAGGCTTGATAAAAATAAACAGGCCATCCCCGCCGCCGAATTCCAACGAGTCGAAGAAGAAATAATAGCCCATTTGCGATATCGCCAGGGTAATCATAATGAAGTAGATGCCCGATGTGCGAAGCACCACGGCGCCGATAATCAGTGCAATCAGGGCGCTGACCCCGAGGACGTAAAACGCGTAAATCCAGAAGTTGACCGCTTCATACTCGGGGGTAAGGATGACGAACAGGTAGCCCCCCAGTCCGTAGAAGAGGGCATGTCCCAGAGTTACCAGGCCAACCCGCCCGACCAGAAAATCCAGCGACATTACAAATACGGCCAGGATCAGGATGGTGGTGATTTTCCCCACGAAGAACGAGTTGTCCTCCATGAACAGGGGGATACAGAGGGCGATCAGGAAAAAGATCGCCAGGAAAATGCGTTCAGTGCGCTTTTCAAAAATCATGTTCGGCTCCGCTTACTTTGCGAACAGGCCCTGGGGTTTCACCAGCAGCACCAGGATCATAAAGATGTAGATAATCATGTTGGACATGGTCGGTATCAGGACCGCCGCAAAGGTGCTGATAATCCCGACGAGCAGGGCACCCACGAAGGCGCCCTTGATGGAGCCCATACCGCCGATGACCACCACCACGAAACAGGTAATCAGTACGCTTTCTCCCATACCCGGAACAATGGAACTCATGGGCGCGGCGATAATGCCTGATATGGCCGCCAGCATGACGCCGATGGCAAACACAATGGTGTAGAGGCTTTTGATGTTAACGCCCAGAGCTTCAACCATTTCCCTATTGGATTCACCGGCACGAATCAGCATGCCCAGGCGCGTTTTGCTGACCAAAAAATACAACGCAGCCGCAATGGCAATGCAGATGACAGCCGCGAAGATGCGGTAGATCGGATAGCTGGAGTTGTCGGTAAACGGCACCGAGCCGCTAAGCGCCTCTGGAACGGCCACGCCGTAAGGATCGTTGCCCCAGAGGATGCTTTGCAGGGAGTTGAAAACAAATATCATGCCGATGGTTAGCAGCACCTGGTCAAGGTGGTTGCGGTTATAGAGCCGCTGTATCAGCATTCGCTCTATGAGTATGCCCAGCCCCAGAGCGATCACAGCCGAGAGAATGGCGGCCACAGTAAAGCTGCCGGTCAGTGCAACGAAGTACCACACCAGATACGCGCCCACCATATACATGGAGCCGTGGGCCAGGTTGAGAATGCCCATGACGCCAAACACCAGGGTTAACCCGGAGGCGATCAGAAACAAAAGCAACCCGTACTGGACGCCATTGATAAGTTGCACAAAGAAAAGCTCAGTAGACATAACGGAACCCAGCGGTTTTACGGGAAATTCAGTTCAGGTGCGGATGGGGAGCTTCGAGGAAGCCCCCGGCGAGTGCCGGAGGCTAGCGGAGAACCCGTGCTCAGAGCTTGCAGCCGCGGGCGGGATCTTCCAGCGCTTCAGCAGCGACGCTTTGCACCACGTTTACGCCATCCTTCACTTCCCGCAGATAGATATTCTGAATCGGGTTATGGGCCTTGGAGAAAGTGAATTCCCCCCTCGGGCTGTCGATGGTCAGTTTCTCCATGATGGCGATAGCGGCCTGTTTGTCCGAGATGTCGCCGTTGAGCTGGTCCAGGGTGCTGGCAATAGCTTGTCCCGCGTCATACCCCTGAACTGCGTAGATGTCCGGGTAGTGACCGTATTCGGTATTGAAGGCCTTGCGGAACTCCCGGTTTTTGGGAACATCAAGCTCTTCTGCGTAGTGCAGGCCAGTAATCACACCCTCGGCGGCTTCACCCTGAGCTTGCAGTGTGCCTTCGGTAAGAAATCCGGAGCCCAGCAGCGGGATCTTGCCGCGCAGACCCATGGCGTCGTAATCCTTCACAAATTTGACGGCGCCGCCGCCAGCGAAAAAGGTGAATACGGCATCCGGGTTCTTGTCAGCGATGGCACTGACGTGGGACTGAAAATTAGTAGAAGGGAAGGGCAGTAGTACTTCCTCGACAATTTCACCGCCACCTGCCTCAAACGATTCTTTGAATGCATCCAGGCTCTCGCGACCCATGCCGTAGTTCCAGCTGATGGCATAAACCTTTTTATAGCCTTTCTCGAGCGCCACTTTGCCCATCGGATAAGACGGCTGCCAAGACGAAAATGACGTGCGAAATACGTTAGGTGAGCACAGTGGCCCGGTTGCAGCGGCGGAACCTGCGTTCGGGATGATCATGATGGTGTCCTTGCCCCGCAGCATCTTGATCATGCCCATGGCAACGCCAGAATGAACCGGGCCAATGACAAAGTCCGCTTTGTGTTGATTGAGCATCGAGGACGCCAGTTCCGGCGCACGGGACGGTTTGGCTTCGGTGTCCAGCTCAATGAATTCCACCGGAGATCCGTGCAGCTGTGATGCGTGTTCCTTCAAAGCTAGCTTAAGGCCGTCCCGACCCGCTTCGCCAAGTTGCGCGTAAATGCCACTAAAAGGCAGCATGAGTCCGATTTTTATCGGATCGCCCGTAGCCGCCAGGGCGGCAGAAGAGAGTCCGGCGGTCAGTGTGGTTGCCAGTACAGTACTGGCAAGGATTGTGATCCTGCTCATTTCAACACCTCAGATTGTTGTTTTAAGTTCTGCTATTAGAGGCGTGAAGTCGCTGCATAAATATCCGTTTTCTGCACAGGGGTGTCCGGTGGGTGCAGACGTTCGTTTTGTCATCGGCTCCAAAGAGGAACTGGCGACACGGTTTCAAAAAGATAATCCATGAAGGCACGTACTTTGAGGGCTCTGAGCCGACGCTCCGGGGTTAGCACATAGATCTCACGGCGACCGGGCATAACTTCGCTTCGCCATTCTTCCAGCAGGGCCACCAAAGTGCCCGCAGCCAACTCCCCGGCAATCAGCCAGGTGGGGAACAAGACCAGCCCCTGCTCGAGCAATGCTGCCCTGACCAAGCTTTCGGCATCGTTGCTTACGAGGCTGCCGTCGACGGCAACGCGTTCGAACGCGCGCAAGGCGTTAAGGTCCATTCCGTTACAGTCCTTTTGTTGCGTTTGGTGCAATAAAGATTTGCGATAATTCCGATTGTAGCAATGGTTGAATTCTACCAGACTGGCCGTCTTGATTTGGTGTGTGGTCGGAGCTTCCCGAGTTCTTTCCATATTCGACCCACGCTCTTCCCCTAATGTTTAAAAGGGCATCAAACATGCGTAAAGGTACAGCACTTGTAGTTGGCGCAACCGGCATTACCGGCGGCAATCTGGCGTCTTATCTGGTTGCCAGCGGATGGACTGTCTACGGTCTTTCACGGCGCCCCACCGAGCAGAGCGGGGTGATTCCGGTCGCCACCGATCTGTTGGACAAACCGGCGACCGGGCAGGCGCTGGCAGACCTGCCGATCACTCACGTCTTCTACTGTAGCTGGGCTCGTCGTGACAATGAGAAGGCAAACGTTGAAGCCAACAGCGCGATGATGCGTAACCTGTTCAGCGCCCTCGATAGCGATAACCTGGAACATGCTTCGCTGGTGACCGGCACCAAGCAGTACCTGGGATCGTTCGAAGCCTACGGTAGCGGGCGCATCGAAACCCCGTTCCGTGAGTCCGAGCCGCGCGTACCGGGTGAAAATTTCTATTACGCGCTCGAAGATGTGTTGCTGGAAGCTTCCAGTCGTCACGGATTTGCTTGGAATGTTCACCGCCCTCACACCGTGATCGGTTATGCGCTCGGCAACGTCATGAACATGGGCACAACAATCGCTGTCTACGCGTCGATCTGTAAGGCGACCGGTCAGCCGTTCGTGTTCCCGGGCTCGCAGTTCCAGTGGAATGCCCTGACCGACATGACCGATGCGCTTGTGCTGGCAAGGCAAATGGAGTGGGCAGCGACCACGCCGGGTGCAGCCAATCAGGCCTTCAATACGGTTAACGGTGACGTTTTCCGCTGGCGCCGCATGTGGCGCGAAATCGGCGAATACTTCGGCCTTGAGGTAGCGGACTGCCCCGAGACGCCACAGCCGCTGGATGATCAGATGATTGGCGCGGAGCCTGTCTGGCGCGAGATTGCCGGAAAGCATAGTCTGGTAGAACCGGACGTCGGCAAGCTTGCGTCCTGGTGGCACACTGACGGCGATCTGGGCCGCGATCAAGAGTGTGTCAACGACACGACCAAGTCCCGCGACTTTGGTTTCGACCATTTTCGGGAGACACGTGGCGCATTTTTCGATCTGTTTGATCGCCTGCGCGCTGAAAAGATTATCCCCTGAAGCGGAAAGTTAAGGTCGATAAACGGGTCCGGGTCAGTCAAGGATGTCCTGGTACACCTTATTGGCGAGGTCGCGCTGGACATGAAGTCGTTCGGTAACGCCCCGTACCACTTCCATGCGTGCCACCGCTCCGGCCTGAATATCTTTCATTGCCTGCAACGCTTCGCCTGACTGGCCCAGGCACTGGTTGCACGACTCCCGGATTCTGTCCATGCCGTTACCGGCCTCGATCGAGGTTGTATTGAGACTGTTAGCGATGGCGCGAATACTCTCGCTGGATTCGTTGGCACGCACCGCCAGATTGCGCACTTCATCGGCGACTACAGCAAAACCACGACCGTGTTCCCCTGCGCGGGCGGCCTCAATGGAGGCATTCAAAGCCAACAGGTTGGTCTGTTTGGCAATGTCCTGAATATTGCCCACGATGCTGCCAATTTCCTTGGACTGCTTGCCCAGTTGGGTGAAGACGTCATCAATGCGGCTCATGAAATCGACCAGTTCCCGGATAGACGCCTCGGATTCAGAAATGCAGTTGGCGCTTTGGGCTACCTTGGCTCCGGACGCTTTAGCAAGTTTGCCGGCCTCGTCCATTTCCGCAAGTATGACATCCACGTTGCTGCGCAAATCATCCAGGTGACTGGTCAGCATGGGGTCTGGTGATTTCTGAGTCGGGGGCGGAGCTTGTATCTCTGGCTCCTGCACCGGCTCGGGTATCGATTCCGGCGCGGGCGCTTGTTCCCGGATTGTAATCGTCACTGGCTTCAATTTGGCGCAGAGTATCAGCGCGGTGGCGGCCAGGCCGAGAGTCAGGGCGGCGAGACCGGTCTGGGCCGACGTGTCAGCCATCAATAGCAGGAAGGCTGAGCTGGCAATCGCCGGAACCAGTGCGCCGTATACCAGCATCTTGGAAGGGCTGGGGTGAGAAATTTCCTGTTCGAGGGTGATGGTATTGGTCATGGTTCTGTTTCCACTGGGCAAGAGTTCGCATCGCGGAGAAACGCTAAGGCTTTTCGTGCAGCGAGCCTATCCGCGCAGTGCAGAGCTTTGTCCGTATTTTGAAAAGTGAGGTAGAAAGCCAGACCCCGAACAACAAGGTCTGGCTTCAGGGCTGGCGGTCAGGCCAGGTTATCAAGCAGGATCTGGTTAAGTTTTGCCGGGCATTCCACGGAGGGCACGTGAGCAACCCGATCCAGGATCAGCGGTGCCTCGGCGCCGCTGAACCGGGCCAGGGCTTGCAGTGTTTGTGGCGGTGTCGCGACATCGTCGGCCCCGCCCACCAGCACCAAGGGTGTACGACGGTTTTGGAGCTTTTCCCGGAAGTCGCATTCGCCCAGCATCTCGCACAGCAACGCATAGCTGCGATTATCAACGCGCCCCAGAACGACGCGCCAGCCCTCTACCAGCGCGGGCTGCTGATCACAGGCGGCCGGGCCAAACCAGCGTGGCACGATGTCCGCTGCCATGGCATCAAGACCGAGTTCCATGACGCTCGCTGAGCGGCTGTTCCAGGCCTCAGGCGTGCCAATGACGGCGCCGGTGTTGGTGAGGGTGGTGGATAGCAACCGGTCCGAATGCTGGCTGAGGAGCTGTTGGCCAATCACGCCGCCAATAGAAGTGCCGATAAAGTGGAAGTTCTCAACGGCCGCAACGGCGGCGAGCGCGAGGGCTTCCTGCGCCAGCTCTTCTGGCGTGATTTGGCCAGACTCTTCCGGCCAGGCGCTACTGGCACCGTGCCCCGGCAAGTCCCAGGTCAGTACCCGGAAATTACCCAGCAACGTTGGCAACATATCGTCCCATACGCCCTGGGTCATACCCAGAGGGTGTGCCATGAGCAATAGTGGTTTCGCGCTGTCACCCAGCAAGCGATAACAAAGGGTGCGGCCGTTGTGTTTAAGAAATGCCATGAGCTCTCCCTACTTCAGTCTGTTTCAGACACGTTCGATGAGTGTAGCAATACCCTGGCCGACGCCTACACACATAGTGCATATGGCGTAACGGCCGTTGGTGCGTTGGAGCTGGTGGGCCGCTGTCATTAACAACCGGGCGCCGGACATGCCCAGAGGGTGTCCGAGGGCAATGGCACCACCGTTCGGATTCACCCGTGGATCGTCATCGGCGACGCCCAGTTCACGCAGCACCGCGAGCCCTTGGGCGGCGAAGGCTTCGTTCAGTTCGATCACATCTATGTCATCGATTCTGAGCCCTTGCTTTTTCAGCAGTTTGCGAACGGCGGGCACCGGGCCAATGCCCATCACGCGCGGTTCCACTCCGGCCGTGGCCATGCCCAGAATGCGGGCCATGGGTTTGAGGCCATGGGCTTTAACCGCTTGTTCACTGGCGACCAGCATGGCGGCGGCGCCGTCGTTTACCCCGGAAGCATTGCCCGCGGTGACGCTGCCGCCGTCACGAAACGGCGCGGGTAGGGCGGCCAGTTTCTCCAGGGTGGTGCTGCGGGGGTGTTCGTCCGTATCGAATATCAGCGGTTCTTGCTTGCGACGGGGAATCGAAATTGCCACGATCTCATCGGCCAAAACGCCGGCTTGTTGTGCCCGGGCGGCCTTTTGCTGTGAGCACACCGCAAACTGATCCTGATCTTCCCGCGATACCTTGAACTGTTCGGCGACGTTCTCGGCCGTTTCGGGCATAGCCTCGACGCCATACTGCTTTTTCATCAACGGATTGACGAAACGCCAGCCAATGGTGGTGTCTTCAACGGTCTGTTTGCGGGAAAACGCGCTGTCGGCTTTGCCCATGACGTAGGGCGCGCGGGACATGGATTCCACACCTCCGGCCAGCACCAGGTCCATCTCGCCTGCGCGAATGGCGCGAAACGCCGTGCCCACTGCATCCATACCCGAGCCGCACAAACGGTTAAGTGTGGTGCCGGGCACCGAGGTGGGCAAGCCGGCAAGCAACGCCGACATGCGGGCCACGTTCCGATTGTCTTCGCCGGCCTGATTGGCACAGCCCATCATGACTTCCTCGATAGCAGCAGGATCCAATTCCGGAGCCTGTTCCAGTACGGCCTTGAAGATATGGGTGGCCAGGTCGTCAGGGCGAACGCTGGACAGAGCGCCGCCGAAGCGGCCAATGGCCGACCGGCGGGGATGGCATAAATAGACGTCAGTCACGGTGAGCCTCATTGTTGGCTGGCATGGTGGGCCCTGAATGGTGTGAATGGGTACGAGCTTTCAGGTCACGCAGTACCTCCAGTTCCCGGGCGCCGGGTTCCGGCGTTGTTGCCAGATCTTCCGCAAAACGAATGTCCCAGCCGGTGGCCGCAATTACGTCTTCCCGGGTCACGTTTGGGTGCAGGGAGCGGACCACCAGTTCTTTGGTCTCTGGATCCGGTTTCAGAATGCACAGGTCGGTGATCACCACGGTTGGGCCATTGCCAATGTTCGGTACGTTGTCGCGGGCCTTGCCGTCCCGGCCGAAGCCGACGGTGGTCACAAAATCTACATCTTTCACGAAGGTGCGTTTGGAATGCTTAACGGTAATGAATACTTCCTTCGCACTGGTGGCAATCTCCGGCGCGCCACCACCGCCCGGCAAGCGGACTTTGGGTTCGCGGTAGTCACCAATCAGGGTGGTGTTCAGGTTGGCGTACCGGTCAATCTGAGCGGTACCCAGGAAGCCCACGCTAACGTGCCCACCTTGCAGCCAATAACGGAACATCTCCGGCACAGAAACGGTGGTCAGGGCAGACTCGCACAGCTCGCCGTCACCGATGGACAAAGGTAGAACGTCTGGCTTGGTCTGCAAGGTACCGGACTCGTAAATCAGGGTCACGTCCGGTGCATGGGTCAGGCGTGCCAGGTTGGCGGCCTCGCTGGGCAAACCGATACCTACAAAGCAGGTCATGCCGTTGGTCAGCGCGCGCGCGGCAGTGACGCTCATCATTTCCGAGGAGGTATATTCAAGGCTCATCACGCAGCTCCTTTTTCAAATACGTTGTTTTTCAGCCAGGCCTGGAAGGTTTCGCGGTCACGGGCGATGCCATCCCATTCTTTGTAGAAAGCGTTGTCGCGGTCGTAGTAGCCCAGCGCGTAGGAAGGGCTGGCGCCTTTCGGAGCTTCGGCGATGGCCGTAATCGCCCAGGACGGCAGTACGCAGGCATTCACCGAGGCGCCCAGGTCATCAACGATTTCTTCAACGGTAACGATGCTGCGCTTGGCCGCCAGCACCACTTCTTTCTGGATGCCGATGATGCCCTCTACCAGAACATTGCCATTGCGATCGGCCCGTTGGGCGTGAATTACGGCGACATCGGGGCGAATGGAAGGCACGGCAGCCAGGCGCTCACCGGTGAACGGGCATTCGATGAATTTTATCTGGTCATTTACTTTTGGCAGGTCGCTACCCACGTAGCCGCGCAACACGGCGAGTGGCAGGCCGGCGGCACCGGCTTCATAAGCGCTGGCCATGGCGGCGTGGCTGTGTTCGAGGATTTCCAGCTTGTTCGGCCAGCCGTTCTCAACGGCATCCCGCAGGCGATGCAGTGACCCCACGCCGGGATTACCGCCCCACGAGAAGATCAGCTTTTTGGCACAGCCAGCACCGATCATCTGATCGTAAACCAGGTCCGGAGTCATGCGTATCAGCGTCAGATCTCGTTTTTCCTGACGGATAATTTCATGGCCAGCGGCGAAGGGAATCAGGTGAGTGAAGCCTTCCATACAGACGGTGTCGCCATCATTAATGTGGCGGCTCACGGCCTCCTTGAGGGAGAGAAATTCAGCCATCACAGAGTCTCCATTGCAGTGATTGTAAAAGTTCGATATGCGAACATAAGTTTAATATGCGAACATAATGACTCGAAGGTTTTGCCTTCGTCAAGCGCAAAATTTGATCAGTTTGTTTGAGGCACGGATGTTCGGAGGGCGAACTAACTGCTACCATCCGCCAACACAGGTTTGTGGGCAATTGAGGGAAAGGAATGAGCGGCCAGGTTCTCAAACCCGGAGATCGGGACTATATTGGCGCGCTGGCGTCCGGGTTGGAGGTGTTGCAGGCGTTCGACGCCGAGCATCCCCGCATGACCCTGAGCGAGGTAGCCGCACGGACGGATATGGATCGGGCGAAGGCTCGGCGCTTTCTGCTCACTCTGCATGCGTTAGGGTTTGTGCGCCGAAGCGGCAGGCAGTTTGAGCTAACCCCCCGGGTGCTTCAGTTAGGGTACGCCTATCAGGCTTCAAATCAGTATCGTGCAGTTATCCAGCAACATCTGGAAGATGTCACCGCCGAGCTGGGGGAATCGTCATCGCTGGCGGTGTTGGACGGCGATGACGTGGTATACGTGGTGCGTTCATCTGCGCGCCATCGGTTAATGGCTATTTCGCTGTCGGTGGGGACTCGGCTGCCGGCGGCCTATACGTCAATGGGGCGAGTATTGTTAGCCCAATTGCCTGACGCTGAGCTTGAGGCCTTTCTTGCCCGCGTAAAGCTCGAAGCATTCACGAGCGCTTCTGTGGTCCATTCCGATGTCCTGAAAAGCGAAATCTCAGCGGTTCGAGAGCAGGGCTACTGCATTGTCGATCAGGAACTGGATTCCGGGCTTCGCTCTGTCGCCGTGCCGGTTTTCGCGGGCGACGGTGAGTTGTTGGGCGCAATCAACATCAGCACCAACGCCGCGCGGGTAAACATGGAGACGCTGGTGGGAGTTTACTTGC
>NZ_DRGY01000019.1 GCF_011049865.1 Marinobacter antarcticus
ACGGCGTTAAAGCAAAACACACCGCCGGGTTTCAGGGCGCGGTGTGCGCTGACAATGCACTGCGTCAGTTTTTCAATTCCATCGCTGTAGTGAATGGAATACAAAAAACAGGTGATTAAATCCAGAGGCTCATCAACGTCAAAATCGCACATGTTCCCTAATGAAAAAGACGCTTGTGGGCACCGTTTCCGGGCTATTTCAAGCATGGGCTGGTTGATGTCCAGGCCACTGCTTTGATATCCGAAATCGATAAAGTGGCGCACGTGCGGTCCGGTGCCGCAGGCCAGATCCAAGTGGGTGTTGCCATCGGTGCCGAAAAGCCTGTGCAACCTCTGTACGCCGCAGCTTTGTGCTTGGTAGTTGATATCTGTGCACAGTAAATCGTAATAATCGGATAAGTCGGTATACAGATAATGTGAGGACATGGCGGCCTGGCGGTTTTGGCGAGAACACTCTTTGGCAGGGCATCGTAAACCAACCCGGCGTATTTGCGAAGCACGTAAGTATCTTGGGAGTTAGCGTGTCTCTGTGGTGTCTTGCCTCGGGTTTCGAGGGTAATACCGTTCCGCAAGGCGCTCAATGTGTGGGAAAAAGCGGGTGTCTTTATAGGGCATTTTCATAAAGCCAGACACGCCCAGCCCGGATATCTGGTCCACCGCTGCGAGGATTTCGTCCAGCCGCTGGCGAAATTCGTCTTCTTTTTCAGGATCCAGAAGCCGGTATTGGCTGTGTATTTTGAGGTGGCGGGGCAAGGCTTCGAAAATAATCATGCCAGTGTGGCGAATGGTGTTGAGCGCTTCGAGTGAGGTGATAATGGTTTGTGGCAGCACCAGAAACTCCTCCGGATCTGGCCCGTCCTCAAAATAGGAGTGCACCCGTGAGCGATCCTCCACTTCCGGCGCAGAACTTACCTGATAGGGCAGTCGCATCTCGGGTGGGGCAATGAACTGTTGCTCAGGCTCATCGCGTTCGATGTGCAGGGTGTCTCGGGCGTTGAACAGGCAGCTTTTGAAGATGCCCTGGCGATAGATTGCCTGCGCCAGGTTGACCATGTTGTTTACGGCCGTGGTAAACGCGGTTTTGAGTTTCGGGTCGTGCAGATTCAAGGACGTATCCACGTAAATGCCGTCTGTCTCCCAGCGCACTGCGAGTCCGCCTTCCACCGGATAACGGCCGAGGCGACTAACCGCTGCCAGGAACGCTTTTTCCGTTTCGCCCATGCCCTGCATGAAATTTTTGTAGTAGCGATCCAGTTGCACGTCGTTGACGTCGTTCAGGGTTTCCGGGGCGCCTTCTTGTCGCAGAAAGGATTTGCGAGAGCTGTAAACCACGGTGTCGATTTCGCGCCCGGAAAGGCGCGTCCAGATTGGAACCAGGGGCACGGGGGCAGGTTCGGGCAGGTCAATCATCACCGTGCGGCCCATACGAGGCATCTCATTCAGATAATATTCACCGGCACGCATACGCCGGGCGGGATCCGGGTCAAGCATACCTTCCAGCATGCGGGCAAACTCCATGGGTAAGCCCAGCGATGTGGCGGGTATGGCCAGATGGCCAAAGCGACAGGACTGGCCGGAAGCCAGCGCGTAAAGCGTGGCCGCTGCGCCTTGCTCATCAAACCTGGGGGACGACAAACCACCGTAGAGTTGTTCTTCACCGATAAAATACACATCGCCCAGGCGAGCATTGGTTTGTTGCAGGTTGTCAGACATCAGTTCCATTACGCTGGGGCTGAGGAACTGCTGGTTGGCGTCCAGTTGGGCAAACACCGAGGAGCCCCAATCGATCAGCGCAATGTTTTCGGTCTCGGCATCAAACACCAGGTTGGACGGTTTGATGTCGCCGTGCACGATAGGGCGCTTTCCGTTATCGGCTTCGCGTCGCAGGTTTCGCAGAATGTCCGCCAGTTGATCTGCTATGCGAATAATCAGGCGCGGGCTCAACCGGCCTTGCTGGAGCGATACTTCTTCCAGGTTAAAGCCCGGCGCCCGTTCCATGACCAGAATTGGCTGGCTGCCGGCGCGGTGGAACGCGACCAGGCCGGGCACCCGAGGGTGCTCTACCTGTTCCAGAATATAGGCTTCGTCTTCCAGCCGGTCGTGCAGGTGTTGGGGCAGGGTGATGCGGGTGAACTTGAACACGTGCTCAAGATCCCGCGCGCCCTCCAAAGGTAGCCGGCCGGCAAACACAAAACCGTAGGCGCCCTTGCCAATCATCGATATGTCGGCATAGCCCATCTGCTTGAGCTGGGTTGTGCACAGCTCAACCCAGTCTTTTAGCTTTCTCGCATCGTCATGGCTGAGCAGGTAAACCGACTGCTCTTCCGGGATGTAGAATTGCTGCAGCTGTGCCGGTTGCGGCGACTGCGACATCGGCGATGACGGGTTCGGTGGCGCCATACCGGTCAGCCCATGTGGAGCAGCATGGATTGCGGTGACTCCAGATAGCTCTTCCACAGGTTGTTGAATCGGGCGATGGTGCCGCCATCAATAATGCGGTGATCGCCCGCCCAACTGATGGTCATGATGGCGCGCTCTACAACCTGACCATTCGCATCAAAGCGCGGCAATTTCTGGGTGCGCCCCAGCGCCACAATCGCCACTTCCGGCGCATTGATGATGGGCGAGGCATAAGTGCCGCCCAGTGCGCCAATGTTGGAAATGGTAATGGTGCCGCCTTTGAGGTCCGCCTGGCTTACCCGGCCTTCCCGGGCCGCTTCGGTGAGCCGGGTTACCTCATCGGCAATTTCCAGCAGGGTAAGCTGCCCTACGTTTTTCACGTTGGGTACAAGCAGCCCGATCTTGCTGTCCACCGCCATGCCGATGTTGCACTGGAGCTGATAGTGAACCTCGGTGACGTTCTCGTTGATTTGGCTATTGAGTACCGGGTATTCACGCACCGCGAGTGCGATGGACTTCATGATGAATGGCATGAGTGTGAGGCGAGAGCCACGGGCTTCGGCCACGGGCTTGAGCTGTTGGCGCAGGCTCAGCAGTTCCGTAACGTCAATGTCTTCGCTGAAAATGAAGTGCGGAATGGTGGTTGCCGACGCCACCATGCGCTTGGCCATGACAGCTTGCATGCCCTTGATGGGCTCTATGCGGACTTCCTGGTTTTGTGCGTCACGCCTGCGTGCTCCGCCCGCTGAGGCCAATGTGCTGCCAGAGGCAGGTTGTTCCAGATGGGCCAGTACATCGGCTTTGAGTACGCGGCCATCCTTCCCTGTGCCCTCGATGCTGTCCAGCATCAGTTCGTTTTCGCGAACCAGGCGGCGTACAGCGGGGCTGGCGGGCGTGCGCTCCCCGTCTTGGCGGGCCGATGGGGCCGCTGAGGCGACCGCTTCTGCGCGACCAGCGCTCTTCTTCGGCTCAGCCTGCGTTGCCTCTGGCTCAGCGCTTTTGCCCTCATCAATGGCCTTGGCCGGTTCGCCTTCGCCCTCACCGCTTTCATCAACCAGTTCAAACAGCGGCGCATGCACTTTTGCTATGTCGCCTTCCTTCCAGTAAAGGCGGGTTACCCGGCCCTTATAGGGGGCAGGAATTTCCACCAGTGCCTTGTCGGTCATTACTTCGGCAACCGGCTGATCTTCTTCGATTAAATCACCTTCACTTACCAGCCATTTAACCAGCTCACATTCCACGATACCTTCGCCGATATCGGGCAGTATAAAATCACTCATCATTGTTCTCCTGTCCGGATATCAGTCTAGAATTCGGCGCTTTCCCGAATGGCCTCATAGACCTTCAGATGGTTAGGGAAGTGCTCTTTCTCAAGCACCAGCGGGAAGGGCGTGTCCATCCCGGTGACCCGTGCGATCGGTGATTCCAGATACAGAAAGCAACGCTCCTGAATGGTGGCGGCTATCTCGCCGGCAAAGCCGCCCGTGAGGGGTGCTTCGTGGGTGATCACCAGGCGCCCGGTTTTGAGCACCGATTCGGCAACGGTTTCCACATCCCAGGGCAGGATGGTGCGCAAATCAATGACTTCGCAGGAGATGCCTTCTTTTTCCGCCATTTCGACGGCCTTGTCGATCACTTCCATCTGAGCACCCCAGCCCAGTACCGTTACATCTGAGCCTTCCTTCAAGACTTCGGCTTCGCCTATGGGCAACTGGTATTCGCCTTCGGGCACTTCGCCTGTGGAGGCGCGATACAGGCGTTTGGGCTCGAAGAACAGAGTCGGATTGGGGTCGTTTATGGAGGCCAGTAACAGCCCTTTGGCCTGGTGCGGATTGCGTGGCACCACGATTTTCAAGCCCGGTGTGTGGGCAAAATAGGCTTCTGGCGACTGGGAGTGGTACAGGCCACCGGCTATGCCGCCACCGTAGGGCGCGCGAATGGTCAAACCACCCACGTTGAACAGGTTGCCCGAGCGGTAACGGAATTTCGCAGACTCGTTAACAATCTGGTCGAAGGCCGGGAATATGTAATCCGCAAACTGGATCTCGGCCACCGGGAATGATCCCTGAGACGCCAGGCCGTTGGCGAAACCAATAATGCCTTGTTCTACCAGAGGCGTATTGAAGCAGCGGTCTTTGCCGTACTTTTGTTGCAGGTTGCTGGTGGCCCGGAATACGCCGCCAAAAATACCCACATCTTCACCGAAGCACAGAACCCGATCGTTGGCGGCCATCGCGATATCCAGGGCATCATTGATGGCCTGCAGCATGTTCATCTTCGCCATGTTAAGCCCCTCCTTCAGCGTGCGCGGCCGATTTTGGATACTCATCCGGATATTTGCGGATGTGTGCTTTGAGTTTTTCAAACTGCGCGTTCAGTAGCGGAGGTACTTCGTCGTATACATCCGTCACCAGGGTTTCCAGCGCAGGCGGTGGGAGCTTTTGGGCCTGCTTCATGGTTTCGAGCACTTCGCGACGCAGGCGTTCCTGCAATTCTTTCTCTTCGGCCTCGCTCCACCATTTTTTCCTGGTGAGCCAGTTTTGCATGCGCAGGATAGGATCTTTCTCGCGCCACACCGCCTCTTCGTCTTTGCTGCGGTAGCCCGAAGGGTCATCCGAGGATGAGTGCGCAGCCAGGCGGTAGGTCATGGCTTCAATCAGAACGGGCCGGTTCTCTTCCACCGCCAGTTTGCGGGCCGCTTCAGTGGCCTGGTATACCGCCAGAATGTCGTTGCCATCTACCCGTATGGTGTCCATTTTGTAGCCAAAGCCCCGGGGCGCTATGCCATCTGCAGCAAACTGTTCAACGGCGGGTGTGGAAATGGCGTATCCGTTGTTACGGCAAATAAAAATCGCGGGTACGCGGTGCACGGCCGCCATGTTAAGGCCCGCGTGGAAGTCACCTTCCGACGCTGCACCTTCGCCGAAATAGACCACGGTGCAATGCCCGTCACCGGCCATTTTCTGGCCGTAGGCGTAGCCGGTGGCCTGGGGAATCTGCGTGGCCAGCGGCGATGAGATGGTCATGTAATTGAGTTTTTTGGAGCCATAATGAACCGGCATCTGGCGGCCTTTGCCGTAGTCTTTCTCATTGCCAAATAGCTGGTTCATGAACTCGTCTATGGTGAAGCCACGATAGGCCAGTGCGCCCTGTTCACGGTACTGCGCCATGATCATGTCGGCGTCATCCAGTGCGGCGGTGCTGCCAATAATGGAAGCCTCTTCGCCGGTGCACTGCATGTAGAAGCTGAGGCGACCCTGGCGCTGGGCGCCCAACATGCGCTCATCCAGAACGCGGGTTGTAACCATCGCGTTATAGATTCGCAGGGCTTTTTCTTTGTCGATGTCAGGAGCTTTGCCGCCTTTGTAGAGCGAGCCGTCCTGTTTCAGGAGTTTAAACGTTGGAATGCGGAATTCCGCACCGTCCGTAAAAACAGGGGTACAAACGGTTTTGGACTTTGTTGTTGTCATAATCCTCTTCCTGGGGTGGTGGCTTGAGGAACGCAATGCCCCTTGTGAGGGCTTCGATAATGTAAAGAGCCTTGTTTTATGCGCCGGTGTTTTGCCGAAGTATAGAACGCTTTACGCAACCCTGCTGGCGTTGCGATGATGCTCTCGTTTCCAGATTGTTCGAATTTGGTAAAACCGACACATGTCTGGTGAAATTGACCTTAACGTAAAGTGCGATTCTTGGGTAGTGTCAGTTTTGAGGAAGTTTTGGTCTGTCGGTGTTAACAAAAGAAAACGCGGCTGGGGGCGTGATTACGCCCTGAGCCGCGTTGAAAGGGTACGAGTGAGGCTATGGGATAACGTCGTCGGGAATGTCTATGCCCAGGTCTCTTATCTGTTCAATGAGACTTGATCGGTATCCTGGAAGGTCTTTAATCATGACATTCCTGTAGGCCGCAACTTCCTTACCCGTATAAGGTTTGAAGTCTTTTGGCGCACTACCTCCGGCAATTCCATCGTCTTGCAACATCCAGTTGAGCAATTCGGCTAACTGTTGATTGCTAAGCGCAGACAGCGAGGCGCCCGGAACCCGCATGAGGAATTCCCGGCCCCCTTCTACTTTCAGGAAGTTGCCGACAAAGCCTTTCATCATTGGAATATCGTGACGAGGCGAGCCTTCGCCGTTGGTCAGGTGACAGCCCAAACATTGCAACTGATAATTCACTGCCGGTGAATAATTGGCCCGGCGCAAGGGTGTCTGGCGGGCCTCGTTGCCCGGGGCTGGCTTTTGGCTGGGATCCGGAATAACCCGCGCCTCTCCCGAAGGAGAGGCCACAATAAGGGTTAAAACCAAAGCGCAGAATGTTGAGCGCATTGCTATGCTCCTCAGGACGCTACGCCCCGAATAACGGCTACAGTGCAATTGTAAACGTTACTGTTGGTGGCAAGGCACCAGTTAATATCATTGTTGTTGAAGGGCCGGTACATGGGCTCTTCGCTGTCGTTGCGTGTACATGCGCATTGAGCACAGCTGTGCTTGCCGCAACAGTCGTTGTACGAAATGATGTAATCGATACCGTCGGCCGGGTTGCGGCAGGTGCCGACCCAAGTGACCTGGGAGGACTCTGTTCCTGGCGGACAAGTGGTCACCGAGCCCCCGCAGCAACTGCATAGAAACCCGTCTACAGAACAGTAGCGCCAGTAATCGCAACTGGTGGGGTCGCCGGGATCTCCGGCTGATGGCGCTCCGGCAGCAAGTGCTTTACCGGTTCTGTCGATAGGAAGAAGGGCCGGTGCAGCCACACCGACGGCCAAAAAGGAGCCAAATCTTGCGATGAACTGGCGCCGACCGGTTGTATTGGCTACGTGGCGCGACGAGCTTTCAAAAAAGCGATCAAGAAATTTCATTTTATTCTTCTCCATAATCAGGATGGCGTGTGAATGCCCGGGGATTCAGATTGCGCCTTCATGTAGTCCTGAAGCGTTGATGAGCCCAGTAATTCGGTTTCAAAAAGGCTGTCCAAGTGTTCTCTGGAGTTGACGAGGCCCTTGGCCTTGAGGATGCCGGCCTGATCAATCAGCGCCGCATACGGCAGCTTGCCAATCTGATAGGTCATACCAATTTCAGGGCTAACGACATAGCTGGATTTTTCGAGCCCGGCCTGTGCTATGAGCTTGTCGTGTTCGGCGGCATCGCCATCACTCACGTAAATAACATCCAGATCCTTAGCCGACCGGCTGATTGCCTTGATTGCGGGTATCAATGATTTGCAAATCGGGCAGGTAGGCGAAAGGAAAAAGAGCAGGGTCGACCGCTCACCTGCATAGCCGATGTTGATCGGGCGTCCGAAACGGTCTGCGGCTGTAACTTGTGGTGCAGGTTGTCCAACCTCAATACCTTTATCGAGCATAAGTGCGCCCGCGGGGGCGATGCGTGAATGCAAAACGCCAATTTGCCGGATAAGGCCGAGAAGCACCAAAGAGCTGACGATTAAAAGCAGCCAAAGCAAAATGTTTGAAACTATAAGTGCTTGCATCTTATTTTTCTCCTGACAAATTTAGCAATAAAGGCCGGTTGGCCAACCAGAGGTCTGTGGCTGTATAAAGCAGAACCAGGACGGTTCCCGCTGCGATCATGACGAAGTTATCGTGCAGGCCCAGGGGCCGGTCGAGCATAGGCAGCAATGCCCCCAGCGCAATGACAGCCAGCAGCAAATTGCGAGCGAGCAGCGCTGGCTGCAGGGGCTGGCGCATTGCTGGGCCAGAGCATCCGCAGTCGATGTCTTTGCGGCCACGGGCCAGGTTGATGGCGATAGCCAGCCCGTAGAGAACAATCAGCAACAATGCCAGAACGCCGGCATAAGGCCTGCTTATACTCCACAGCAGGCCGGCGGCAATCACGAGCTCTGCGATGGGCAGGGCTCGAGCTGCGACTGGCACCATCAGTCCTGGAATTAGCTCGTACTCACGCACCTGGCGACGAAACCAGTTGGGGTGTCTGAGCTTGTGGCTTGCAGCGCTGGCGAATATAACGGCTAGCGCCAGAGCAGCCGATGTACTGACAATAGGATCTATCATCACGTCACCTCTCAGTGGTTCAGTATCAACGTTGGCGTTTTGGTTACGCCGTCCATTGTGCCGTTGTGCTCGCCGGTGGAGAGGTCAAAAATCTCCAGCCCGCCTTCAATGTTGGCACCAAGCAGAAGAGGCTTGTCATCTGAGGTGGCGTTCAGGCTCCAGATGAGGTTGGGCGACTTCAGGGTTCCAAGCTTTTCACCGGTTTTCAGATCAAACTCCCAAACAGTCTGGCTTGGATCTTCCCAGTTGTAGGATTCGTGGTCCGGGTGCATCAGCACGTAAAGGCGATTCAGTCCCGGCGCTGCGGCCAGAAATTGCCAGCCACCTGGGGCCCAGCCTTCAGCGCGCTCTTCGTCAGTGACGAGGGACCAGCGGGGTAATACCTTGACTTCGTCTCCGGACAGGTCAACGGGCATAACTTCACCCAGTGTGGTAACAAAGTAGTAAGTCTCGTCAACGACCGTAGCTCTCTCGACCAGCTTCACCTCGTTCGGATCGAAAAACGTGGTCTTGGTGCGATTGATCTCCTCGCCATCGTCATTCAACGTAATCATCTGAAGTGATCCATCGCCGCAAAGGGAGGCGAACCGTCGTTCACCAACCGGATAGTTCAGAATGCAGCCGTTGATCGCAATCTCGTTAACCATCTCTTGTTTGGTGGTGTCAATAATCGTTACCGACGTTGAGGGCGTGAAATTGTATATGTAGACGAACTTGTCGTCGGCACTTGTTGCAAGCGAAAAGCGCTCCGTCAGCGTGAAGGCCCGCTCGCTTGTGAGCTCGAGCTCCCACTTTGGCGAGAGGGTCTGGCTATCCCAAGCGGTTAAAACATCCGTGCGCTCCCCGCGTACATAGCGAGTGAAGAAGAAGTCAGCGGTAAAAATGGTCTTCCTATCCTTAGAAAGCACTGCAGGAGCGGCGTGGCCCGTCGGTATCATCCCAAGGTATTTCTGTTTGTCGGGGTCAATCACAACAACCCGAGTAGAAACCATGTTGTTGAACTCAAAGTCCACCATATAGCTTCGGTGATCGTCAGGCAGCGACAGAGTAGTGCTGCCAACGGTTTCATTCGGTAGCCGCGCATTTGCACTTGCAGCAATAAGGCTGGACGCTACCACAAGGCAGCACACCATTTTTTTGGGTAGATGCATCATCAGAGTCCTCGATGTTTGTTTTTCTGAGTTATTTTTTCTTTATGCTGATCACTCGACTTTGAGTAACCGCCTTTAGTCCTTCAATGCCAAACTCGACGCCGTAGCCGGACGCTTTATTGCCTCCGAAGGGCACCATGGGGTGAATCGCACCGTGTTGGTTGACCCACACCGTCCCGGCTTCCAGCCGAGTTGCAAGTTCGCTCGCCTCCTCAGGCTTGTCGGTCCACACAGAGGCGCCAAGCCCAGCCTCAAGTCTGTTCGCAGACTCGAGGGCATCCTCCAGTTCGCGATAACGTATAATCGGAAGCGCAGGGCCAAACTGCTCCTCATCGACCAGCCTTTGACCGTCCTCAATATTGCCAACCAGAGTAATGGGCAAAAAATAGCCCTTGCCCGGTACCTCACCAAACTCCTGAATATCGCAGCCGTTGGCTTGGGCGTCGGATATGAGTTCCCTTACTTTTTCAAACTGCATTTTATTCTGCAGAGGGCCAATCAGCACCGACTCATCCATGCCGTCACCCATTTTCGTCTGGCTGGCGATTAAGCTGAGTTCTGACATGACGGCTTCATAATCGTCTTCATGGACATAGAGGCGTTTAATGCAGGCACAGGTCTGGCCCATGTTCAGGAATGCTCCCCAGAACAAATCGGTGGCAATGTCTTTAATGTTCGTTCCGGGCAAAACGATGGCTGCGTCGTTCCCGCCTAGCTCCAGGGTGATAGGTGACAGGCTTTTCGCGGAGGCTTCTATAATACGGCGCCCGGTAGTTTCGCTGCCGGTGAACATGATTTTGTTGATATCAGGGTGATGGGTCAGTTTACTGCCAATGGTTCCGTCTCCGGTTACGGTGTTTAGCACGCCAGCCGGAAGAACCTGGTTAATCAGTCTCACCATCTCCAGTGTTGCAATAGGTGTGTATTCAGAAGGCTTCAGAACCACTGCGTTTCCCATTCGTATGGCCGGAATGATCTGCCATATCGCAATCATCAACGGCCAGTTCCACGGAGCGATTGCGGCTACAACACCCAGCGGAACGCGATGCAAGGTGTCTCTACGCTCGTCATCTTCGTACACAACCTCGGGCGGCAGTTCCAGGCTGGCTGGGACCTGAGTCCATCCGACACAGGCCTGCAGTTCAAACCTTGAACCGGGGCCAGACAACGGTTTTCCCTGTTCCCGTGTAACCAGTTCAGCCAGATACTCGGAATTTTCCTCAAGAATCTGAGCGACCTTATGAACGATGTCGCGGCGCTCTTGATCACCGTGTTTTGCCCAGCTTTTTTGCGCGAGCGTCGCCGATTGCACAGCGCGGTCTACCTCCAGTTCATCGCTCTTTGGTGCCATTCCCAGGGATTGCCCGTTAGCAGGATTGAAGATTTCATAGCTGCTGGCGGGTTCTGCAAGCGTTCCGTTTACGGTATTCCGGTAAGTCTGCATTTCTCTGATCTCCGATTATTGGTAGGCCACATCTCTGCGGGGGCTGGGTGACTGGCTCGTCCCGGCTATCAAAAGGAAATAACCGCCATTATTTGAGCGTAGGTGTTCAGGTCGTTGTCCTGGAACTGACTGCCGCCGTCAGCTGCGCGCTTGTCCGGCTTGAAGAAACCAATAAGGGGACTCAGGAACAGGTGGTCGTTAACAGCCCACTCAGCGTAAAGGTCGAGCTCTTGGCTATCCAAAGAGCCGCTTCCCCGGGCTGTGTCACTGAAGTCAAAGAATAAAGCGCCGACTGTGACAGTGGGAGCGGGATAGGCTTTTACGCCAACGTGGAGAACATCTGTGTTGCTATTAAAGGGACCGGCATAGTTGGCGGCGACTTCACCTTGAAACCAGGTGCCGTAACCGCGATTAAAGCCGAAAAACAGGGGGTCGAAATCTTCGTCAAATGTTGAGTATCGGATATTGACGCTTGGAGACCATACTTGTTGTTCAAAGCTCCACCCGGCTTCCATATACCAGGCGTCGGCGTCCTTTCTGCTAGCGTCACCTTGGTCCTGAGTGACAAATTCTGCCGAAAGGAAAAGCGGGTCTACACCGGCGTTACCCTGATACCGAAGGCTGGTGGTGTTTTGTCCGTCTCTGGCTGTCAGGCCAAGCGCCTGCGCGTAAGGCTCGTTAACGCCCAGACCTTTCAGGTGCATTAAGCCGAAGGTTCCATGAGGGGATACATATTCAAGGTTGATGCCAGTTAGCTCGGTATCGGCCTGGACTTTATTGTCTGATTCAATCCAGAACAGGTCCGAGCGCACTCCTTCGTCACCGCCAATCTGCACCAGCGCCGTTTTGTCGAAGGCTTTTCTTGCCGCCAGCCAGTAGGCGCCACCGCGATCAAAATCGAAACCGCCGCCATTCAGGCCTTCGCCCAGGTTCAAGGCGTCTCCGTTTATCAGAAAACCATTGCCCATCGCGAAGTTCTGGCGGCCAATGGAAATATCCAAACCATCCTGACCAAGAAACGGCAGCAGGTTGCCGGATTTAAAACCAATATAGGCATCTTCGAGATCGGTATTGCTTTCGTCACCCGTGGTGAAGCCGCCGGCATCGCCATCACCCCATGTGCCTGACGAGAGTGCATTGACGCTTCCATAAACCGCGGTGCTGTTGCCCGTTGAGTAGCTGCCCGACAGCCCATACTTTATGTAGCCTTCCTGCCATTGAGCTCCGTCTTGATCGGTATCGTAGCGGTAGCTCTTGTCGCTTGTGAAAATGCCGGCGGCCAGTTCAAAATCCGCATTCAATTGGTAATCTTGGTTGCTCGAAACTTCAACGGCAGAAACTGTAGGAATCGCGATAAAGGTCGCGAAAACACATAAAGTTGCTCGTCGTAATTGCTTGCTCTGGTGCATTATTTAGCCTTTGTTGTTGTATGTTTGGAATGGCTTCAGGAGTAACTTTGAGCTACCGCTCACCTTTGTGATATCAAGAGCCACCATAACTTCTACTTTTATCAACTAATTCTGCCCCGTGCTTCCTCATTGGTGCCAGAAGGTTTCGTTCCTGCGCCAGTGAGTTGAAATGTAATGCCGACACGACACATTTTTTTCCGTACGAAGTGGGAAGTTGTATCGATATGAGAGGGTGGGGTTTCCAGAGGGATTCCTTGACTTTTGATTGTTTTTTGGTCATTTTCGGTTGATGTTGATCACAACTAAGAGTGAGAGGTCATACACGTGTCGTCATGTGCCCGCCAGACTAGTGATTTCGACAAATGGATCAGTAATATCAATGATATATGCGGACCTTTTTTGGCGAACACAGTGGGTAGTGATTTTTCAGGATCGGTTGAAAAAGTAGGCGGTTGGCTTGATATGTCCAGGGTTAATATCCAGGGGGCAGATCTCTACCGCACGTCAAAAGAGATACACAAAAGTGGGATTCCTGACTTTTTTTGTGTTTTTCAGATCCTGGGCCACTCGTTGGTTGAGCAGGTCGGGAACCGCTCGTCTTTGACTTCAGGAGACGTGGTTCTTGTAGATTCAGCATTACCTTTCCGGTTCTCATATCAGGAGCCGTCGCAACAGATATCACTCATATTGCCGCGCCAGATTATTGAGCGGATATTGAACCTTAGTAAGGTTGAGCTTGGTGTCAAAATCCCTTCGAATTCTCACATTGCCCGCTTTGCCAGCAAGCTGGTGATCGAGGCGTCACTGCATGAAAACCTTGACCAGGAAGAAGGGGCAGCGATTCTCGATTCGTTGGCCACACTGATAAAGCCATCGGTATTGAAGAGTGTTCGCACTAGTGACCCCCACGATAAGATGTTCAGGGCCGCGTCTGAGTTTGTGAAAGCAAATATCGGCGAGCCAGGCCTGAATGCATACATGGTTGCCAACTCAGTCGGGACTTCGGTGCGGAGCCTGCATCGAGCATTTTCTGGTCACTCGATCACGCTGTCAGAGTATGTGAAAGTTCAGAGGTTGGAGATGTGCGCCAATTATATAAAGGCGCATAACGGGAGATTAAACTTAACCGAAGTTGTGTATAAATATGGCTTTGGTAGTTCTAGCTATTTTTCAACTGCGTTTAAAGGTCATTTTGGAATGACTCCGTCTGATTTCAAAAAATACTGCTCATTAGGCTAGTGACTGTCTCATCTCAGCCCCGACAATAATGCCATTTCCTTTTGTCACATATAGACTGTTCGTCACTCCGGCGGTTGATGCTGCATCTGATGGGATTCTTGAAAAGGGAAAAGGGAAAAGGGAAAAGGGATTTGGAAACAATACTCATTCTTTTTGGGGTAGGTCTCGCCCTGTTTATGCCCGTAGGCTCAGATCTTGGCTTTCTGGGATACCGGAAACGTAATGAGCAAGGCGCTCGTATTGAGGCGCTTAATCTTGAGGTTGCATCGCTTAGCCTGGAGATTATGGAATTACGCTTGCACGTTAAACACACCCAATCACCCGGCGCTCTGCAATAACGAGCGCAGGCCGACCCGGAGTCAGAGCTCCAGCCAACGCCACAACGGCAATGGGAAGCAAATGACTGGGCTGAGCACCGTGAGCCGTGCCACATTATGGCCGCACTGAAAGAGAACTGGGTGGTCTGGCTTGGCGGCGCTGTTTGTGGCGTTTGCCTTCTTGCCCTGGGGCGCGGTATACGGCGCACTCGCATGGCGAATGGAAGGGCGCTTGCGCTATGGTATTGGCCTGGATATATCGAAAAGCCCAGCGCGCCAGCGTTCAGGCTTCGTGAGTCGAATTCATTAAACAGAGATTCAGATTATGAGTGATGAGCAGTTAACGAGCGTGCTCGAAATGAGCGGCGAAGAGCGATACGACTATTTTCTGAGCGCGGTCATAGAAGAGCGTGAGATCTGGATACTGATCAATGCCGAGAACCGCTTTCTGACCATCGTATCGGAGGATGATGGCGTCGCTCACTTGCCGGTTTGGCCAAGTTCGGAGTTTGCCGTTGCCTACGCCAAGGGGTCGGACGACTTGACCCCAAAAAGCGTTTCGCTGCCGGATTTTTTCAAGAAGTGGGTGTCGGGCCTCTCGAAAGACGGGCTGCAGATTGGTGTGTTTCCGGGCCTTGATAAGACGGTGTGGGTAACCGAGCCAGACGAGCTGAAGAAAGACTTGCAGGATGAGCTATCAAATTTCTAGAACTTCGTGGTTTTCGGTTGGTCAGTAAGTAGTCTGGTTAGTAATTGCTCTGGTCAGTTAACGGTCATGTTGGTTGGGCGCCCGTTGTCACTGGCCTGAGCTTGCTTGTCCCGTGCCTTTTCACAACGTTATCCACAGATCCTAGGGATAAGTCACACGCAGCAAATTCATGCTTATGCCGGGCACGCACCAGAGCCGGCGTTGAAGAGGTTTCGCAATGGGAACACTGCTGATTATTCTCGCGATTCTATTTTTGGCGCTGATTGTGATTCTGCCGCTGGTTGAGAAATACGCACCGAAAGGTGAGGTGCGCAACTTCGGTAATCTCACACGATTTATTTTTCCACTGATGGCCTTGTTGATTGTGGTGCAAATGGTTCGGTATTACTTTTTCTGACCGGCGTTCGCTCGTCAGTCTTCTTTACACATTTTTCCAGGCAGCTCGGACGGGCACCGCGCAAGTGCTGGCCTTTTCGCCATAAAGAACCTTCCGGAACGAATATCGCATGCGTGCAGGGCAGGATCAGCCTGAAAGGATGCACGTAATATGAGCCAGTTCCATCCCATCGTGTACGTACGTGGCTACGCCATGACTGCCAGTGAAATTGCCGACACCGTATCCATGCCGTATATGGGCTTTAACCTGGGCGCGACAAAGGTGCGTCAATCCTGGGATGGGACAGTGTACAAGCAGATTTTCGAATCACCGATGCTGCGCTTGATGAAGGATTACGGGTATACCGATGCTTTTTCGGACGGTGCCGAGATTGATCGGGACATCACGGTCAAAACCGTCGTTATTTACCGCTACTACGACCAGGCCGACCGGGACTTTGGCGAAGGCAAGCCGCTTTCCATTCCCGCGGCGGCTCTGCAACTGAAAGATTTGATTCTCAATATCCGGCAACACCTGTGCGGTGATAACGCGACACTCCTCGAGGAGTTCCGGGTGCATCTTGTAGCCCATTCCATGGGCGGCCTCGTGTGCCGATGCCTGCTGCAGAATGACGGAATCAGTACCCCACTGATGCGCAAAATGGTGGATAAGGTGTTTACCTATGCCACGCCGCACAACGGCATAGAAATGGCTGGGATTAACGTGCCTGCCTTTCTGGGGCTCTGGGATATCAACAACTTTAATCGCGAAACCATGGCGGGCTTTTTAGGGCTTAAGGGAAGTCCGCAAAGAGTGGATTCGCTGGATGGCAAGTTTGATCCGGATCGGTTTTTCTGCCTCGTAGGGACCGATCAGCAGGACTACGGTGCCGCCAAGGGAGTATCGAAGTGGCTTGCAGGCAAGATGAGTGACGGCCTGGTTGCTATCGAAAATGCCACTGTCCAAGGCGCGCCCAGAGCCTTTGTGTATCGCAGCCACAGCGGTCCCTATGGCATTGTGAATTCTGAAGACGGCTACCAGAACATGGTGCGGTTTCTGTTTGGTGACGTGAGGGTGGACGGTGTGATGGATGTTGAATTTCTGCCACTGCCCCCCTCCGTGGAGAAAGCGAAGCAGGAGAACCGTCGGGTTCGCGCGTCGTATTATTTTGAAGCGACGGTATCGCCCCGGGGAGCGCGCAGCTTTCGGTTGACGGAACGGCGCAAGGAAACCTTCAGTGCGGTGCTGCGCAAGTTTGACGAAATGATGAAGCCGGGGCAGACCGGGTTGGATTCCGCTCGCTCTCCGGTGTTGTTCTCCACGTTTCTGGACAGCTCAAAAATTACGGTTGAGCGCGGACGAACCCTGGTGATGACCGTTGAGCTTGCGGTCTCTGCGACGGATTACTACGTAGACGGTGCGCTGTGGACGGAGAACAGAGTAGAGGGCGAGTACCTTTATCGGGACACACTCACCTTGAAAATGACCCCGGTGGGAGACGGCTGGAACCTGCGCTATGTCACCACTGACGAACAGTGGAGCGAACGCGGTGGCAGCAAAGCTGAGGCGGATGTTGACGGCGACAGCTATCTGATACCGCTGGCCTCGAAGAAAGGTTTCCGCGCCAATCTACGGATGACGCTTAAGCGTCGCATCTGATTTTCCTTGAGTGAGACCTGCGCCCTGTAAAGAATGATTTGTGGCCGCCTGCATAAGCTGGCAAAGTTCTGCGGATTGAGACACAACTCCACCAAGAGGATGCGCCGGTGACAGACTTTGTAGAGTACACACTGAACGATGGTGTCGCGACAATCGTTATCCGTAACGGTAAAGCGAACGCCCTGAGCCACGAAGTGTTTGAAGAGTTGAACCAGGCACTCGACCGAGCAGAGCAAGACAAGGCCGTGGTTATCCTGACCGGGCAGCCGGGTATTTTCTCTGGCGGTTACGATTTGAAAGAAATGCAAAAGGGCCCTGAGGAAGCGACCGCGCTGGTAACGGTTGGTTCAACGTTCACCCGTCGCCTGGCTGCGTTTCCGCTTCCTGTTATAGGTGCCTGCAGTGGGCACGCCATTGCCAAGGGTGCGTTTATCATGCTGTCGGTGGATTATCGGATTGGCGTTGAAGGCAACTTCAAGCTGGGCCTTAATGAGGTTGCCATTGGTATGACCATGCACCACGCCGGCATCGAAATTGCGCGGCACCGGCTGGCACCTGCGTACTTTTACCGCTCGGTGATCAACGCTGAAATTTACAGCCCCGAGAGTGCTATGGCCGCAGGCTTCCTTGATGAAACAGTGGCAGCCGAGCAACTTCTGGAGCGCGCGAACGAAGTAGCGCAGGCGTTCCGCAATCTGAACATGAAAGCCCATGCTCAAACCAAATTGAAAACCAAAGCGGGATATCTGGAACTTCTGGATCGCTGCATTGAGAAAGATGCACAGAGTTTGGGTCTCACGGCTTAACGTCACTGTTCCACGGGTTAGCTCCGGGCCAGTTCGCCAGGGTCTAACCTGTAGAAGTCACACAGCAGGTTATACACCGCCGGCTGTTGTTCTTTAAGATGGTGGGGTTGCTGATAAAAGGTTTCGGTCAGCACCGCAAAGAATTCCGCGGGCTTTGTGGCGCCGTAGGGGTCGAGCCAGCTTGTTCGGTGGTGCCTCAGCGAGTGCCGGAGGTCGTCGTAGGCGATGGTCATGGTTTGTTGCCACTCTTTGGCGTGTTCTCCGCTTAGCGGTGGCGCGCCGTCAGCGGTTCCATCCAGATAATCAAGCTGATGGGCAAACTCATGGAGAATGACGTTGTGTGTACTTTCCGGGGTAATGGCCCCGCTTTCGCATTCCGACCAGGCCAGAACGACTTGTCCAAGAGATGAGGCTTCGCCTGCCCGTACCTGATTGCTGACACCCACCACCATGCCGTCGCGCTCCGATGCCTGAACCCGGTAGACATCCGGGTAGACCAGAATGCTGCGCACCTCGTCAAAGTCTGTGTACGATCTTTTGAGAATCAGCAAGCAGGCGTGCCCGGCGATGGCCACACGAACGCGATCGGTCACCTCAAAGCCGTCGCACCCGTAGAAGTGCTTCTCTGAGAGAAACAACTGAACCTGTCTTTCCAGTGCTTGCTGAAGCGGAGCCGACAACTTGCGGTACAGGGGTACGGTTGATTGAAGGTGTTTTCGCCAGGCCTTTGGGAAAGGTTGTTTCAGTTCGCGCGTTCGGCGCCAGGCGCGGTAGAAGAACAAATAGAAGATGGCCAGGGCGATGCCGGCAACGGCGAAAACTGCAAATAAAGTGATTGGCGACATTGTTTTAAACTCGTTTCATGGGTGCGTGCCGTCTGTTTGCTGTAATCTCGGGTTCTTCAGGTTTTGCCAGCGCACATCGAGGCAGAGTAGTTAACAATCACGCCAATAGCATACGCTAGTTGGCCAATTGCTCAAATCGTACCTATCATCAAACACTTAATCGAAAATCATGACCGCAGTACGTCGGTAATAGGGATGACATGCTTCACGAGATGAGTATTGGTGGAATGTTGTTCAGCCCATTTGTGGTGCTGTTGCCCATGGCGTTTGTTCTGGCTGCAGCGACGCGGCTAATGATGCATCACCTGGGTTGGCGTCGCTATATCTGGAAGGAGGCCTGGTTCGACGTGGCTGCTTTCGTTTGCTATCTGGCTGCTATTGTTTATTTGTTCGGGGATTAAAGGACTCTCATGGAAAAGCTGGGGCGTATTGGGCTGACGTTGTTATTGGTGGGTATTGCGGCTGTTGCTGGAACCTGGGTGTGGGATCATTATCTTTATTCGCCCTGGACGCGGGATGGACGTATTCGCGCGGACGTAATCACCATTGCTCCGGATGTGTCCGGGTGGGTGACCGGAGTGAACGTAAAAAACAACCAGATTGTCGGTAAAGATGACCCTCTTTTTGCCATTGACGACACTCGCTACGAGGCTGAGGTCGCCGAGAATGAAGCTCGGCTCGCCCAGGAGCGCACTGCGAGGGATCTCGCCAGACATAAATACGAACGCCGTCAGCACATGTCGGATCGGCGGGCCATCAGTGAAGAAAGCCTGGAGACCTATCGGCTTCGTGCCGAATCAGCCAAAGCCAGTTATCAACTCGCACAGGCCCAGCTCAACACGGCGCGAATCGATCTGGAGCGAACAAACGTGCTGGCGCCGGAGAGTGGCATCGTAAACAACCTGACGCTGCGCCAGGGCAATTATGTGTCCCGGGGGACGGCGGTGTTGTCGTTGATCAAAAGCGACTCCTTTTACGTGACCGGGTATTTTGAGGAAACCAAGCTGCAACTGGTGCGAATAGGGCAGAAAGCGCGAATTACATTGTTGTCCGGCGGAAAAAAACTGACCGGCGAGGTGACCAGTATTGCCCGTGGCATCGCGGATCCAAACACCAGCAGTGATAGCCAGATGCTGCCCCAAGTACAGCAAGCCTTTAACTGGGTGCGCCTGGCTCAGCGGATTCCAGTCGATATAGCGCTTGATCCGCTCCCGGAAGGTGTGACCATCAGCGCGGGTATGACGGTTTCCATTTATCTGGAATCCGACTCAGACCCAGACCCAGGTAAAGAGTAGCGGAGCCACTTCCATGACGCTCCACCCGCTGCTGGACCAGCTTCTGATGCCAAATAGGCGCGCGGTGATATTTGCTTCGAAAGGAGTGATATCCATGGCGCTGGCATTGTTTGTGTCTATGTATCTGGAGCTTGATCGCCCTTACTGGGCCCTGGTATCCGCTGTTTTCCTGCAAATTCGCCCTGAAAGCGGCCTGGTGATCGAAAAGGCCCTGTGCCAAATTTTCGGTTCCGTTGCGGGCGGTGGTGTGGGGATTCTGATTCTCGCGTTTTTCATGCCATACCCGTTGCTGGCACTGGCCTGCCTGACCGTCTGGATAGGGCTTAATTCTGCAGCGTCCTCCATGGTGCACAACACCAACTTCATCTATGCCTTTGCCATGTCGGGAATGACCGCTGGCCTGGTGGTCATACTGGTTATGGCAAACCCCAGTGTGGCCGACAGCCGTGCGGTATTCGATATTGCCCAGTCCCGTATCAGCGAAATCACAGTGGGGGCTCTCTGTGCGATGCTGGTCAGCAAGTTGTTGTGGCCAGTGACGGTCAAAGACAGCCTTCGCAACAATGCCCGCACCGTCATCAACAAAACGCTCGAATACCTTTCACTGGAGCTGGATTCGGACAGCACCCATGAGCAGCGGCACCAGCATGCAGACCAGATTCTGGAGACGTTGGTGGGGTTGAACGATGATTCCAGTGCGGTCGCGTATGAAGGTCCTGAGGGCCCGGGCCGGAGCCGGGCCGCAAACCTGCTGTGCAACAAAGTGATGTCGCTGTTGGCGGTAACCCAGATCATGGGCCGCTTTCCGAGAAATCATCCGGACCTGGTATCGCCTGCGTTCAGCAAGCTGCTGGCCGATATGCGGGTTCACTTCATAAAAGTGGCGGAGTCAGACAGTTACGAGGAGTCTTACCGCGAGGCTCAGACGCTCAGGCGAGCGTTGCTCGAGCATAAAGCTGCGTATTCGAATGAGTCTGCCATTGTGATCCGCCTGACCCAGACAGCCGTGGAGCTTGTGGCCGATCTGGTGATGGTACTGCGAGCCTACAACGCGCTCGAAAATCGCGACCAGACACTGCTGAAAGCCTCCAAACTGACAACTCATCGGGACCCGTTAATCGGTGTCGTTAATGGCTTCCGTACCATGGTCGTGTTTGTGATCGGGGCAACGATATGGCTAAACACCGGCACCCCGGCCGCGATTATGCTGATGATCATGCCCGTTGTGTTTTCGGTGATGTTTGCGCGTTTTTCTCTGGTGGTACTCACGTCTATTTTGCGGCGCTTGCTGTTGGGGGTTGTGGTGGCCGTTCCGGTGGCGCTGCTTTTCGGGCTGGGTTTGCTGTCCAGAAGCAGTGGCGACTTCGAGATGCTGGTTCTGGTGCTTGCGGGGCCCTACTTCATTGGTTTGCTGGCGCTTGCAGACAGGCCAACCCTGCCTTATGGCCTGGGCTTCTGTATTCCTTTTACGCTGATTGTGCAGCCAAGCAATCACATGACGTTCAGCATGGAAACGGCGACCAGCAATGCGTTGGGCCTGTTTGTAGGCATCAGCATTCTCTACTGGGTGTTCAAACTGATCACGCCTCTGGATGGCCAGTTGATGCAGCGTCGTTTGCTCAAGATAACGGCTCGGGATCTCACCGGTATCGACTACCAGCGCCGGCCCGAAAACTGGTTTAACGGCCGGATGGGAGAGCGCCTGCTGCGGTTTGCCAACTACGATCAGGTTTCCGGCAGCTCTAACCATAATATGACGGATCTGGGGTTTACCGGCCTGAACGTGGGCCATATGTCCATCCGCTTGCGCCGACGTATCAAGAACCATCGCAGCGCCGCTGTTGACGCAAAGCTTGCCGAATGGCAGCAAGTGCTGGCGGATACCTACCTGATGAGCGCGCGCGGCGGCATGGATCCGCGGTTTCGGAGCGTGAGCGCAGAGCTGCTGGCCGCGATTCACGCTGTGAAAGAGCCGGATGCACAAACGGGAACCATTGAGGGCATGTTCGAGCGTATGGCTCTGACGTTTGAGCGAACCGCCAAAATGGTGGCGGAGGCGCCATCGCTTTCGAAGTCAGGGTCCGGATAGCAAGGACTCGCACTTTGGTCTGATTGGTGTTCAATCGGAACGGGTATAGTTTTCAGGGTTGCCCACGTTTTATCATCCAATAGAGGAGTGTTGCCGTGTCATGGTCGGAGCAGTTTGCCAGCGATAATTACAGCGGCGTCTGTCCGCAGGCCTGGGACGCGATGGAGGCCGCAAACCGTGTGGATGAGCCGGCGTACGGCGAAGATAGCTGGACCCAGCGGGCGGCAGATGGCCTGCGCTCGCTTTTTGACACAGATTGCGATGTCTACTTTGTGTTCAATGGTACGGCGGCCAACTCGCTGGCGTTAGCGTCTATAGGACAATCGTTTCACAGCGTGATCTGTCATGAACTGGCGCACATTGAAACGGATGAATGTGGCGGGCCGGAATACGCCTCCAACGGCGCCAAGCTTTTGTTAGGGCAAGGTGAAAACGGCAAGCTTACCCCGCAAAGCATCGAGCACCTGGTTACCAAACGCACCGATATTCACTACCCCAAACCCAAAGCTCTGAGCCTCACTCAGGCAACGGAAGTGGGCACAATTTATACGCCTGACGAGCTGAGCACCATCCGCGCGCTGGCAGATCAATACAAATTGAACATCCACATGGACGGCGCGCGATTTGCCAATGCGGTGGCGGCGCTGGACGTGCATCCGTCGGAAATCACCTGGAAGGTGGGCGTCGATGTGCTGTGTTTCTCCGGAACCAAGAACGGTCTGGCGCTGGGAGAGGCGGTGGTGTTCTTCAATAAGGCACTTGCCGAGGATTTCGAGTGGCGCTGCAAGCAGGCCGGGCAACTGGCTTCCAAAATGCGTTACATTTCTGCGCCCTGGTGTGGATTGCTGGAAAATAACGTGTGGCTGGAAAATGCCCGTCATGCCAATGCCTGTGCGAAACAGCTTGCGGACGGGTTGGCGGGATTGCCCGGCATCACCATCAGGTACCCAAACCAGGTAAATGGGGTTTTTGTAGAGATGCCCGAGGCCTTGCAGGCAGCGCTGCGAGCAAAAGGATGGCGTTTTTACAACTTTATCGGCGGCTGTGCACGCCTGATGTGCTCCTGGGCCACCACGCCGGCGGTTGTTGATCAGTTCCTGGCCGATGTAAGACAGCTGCAGCGTTGAGCCACGCTGGATAAATCACGCACCTGACACACAGGCAAACGGACCGGACACTCGCGACACAAGATCAGCGGTGAATGGCCCTATCAATCGCTCATGTTGATAGCAATGGTTTACCCGCCCGGGGATTTCCACCACAATCTGCGCCACCGCAGATCAGGAACTCATATTATGCCATTGCTCACATTAATCTCTCTTGGGGTGATCTGATGAGGTCTCTCTTCCAGGGTTATCTGAATACCTCGTTGATATTGCGTGTGAGCATTGCATTGGTGCTGGGTGTTGCCGTCGGTATGATCGGAGGGCAGCAGGCCGCTGACTGGTTGGCGCCTTTCGGCGATCTGCTGCTGCGCCTGCTCAAGTTTCTTATTGTACCCATTGTACTTTTCACGCTGATGGTGGGCATCAACCAGGCGAATCTCGGCAGCATGGGGCGTGTCGGGCGTAAGCTGTTTGGTTTTTACGTACTAACGACCGCACTGGCTATTGTTGTCGGTTTGGCAGTCGCAAGCCTGTTTAAGCCGGGAAGCGGCATGGTTCTGAATGAAGGCACCAAGGTAGCAGTGCCGGACAATCCCGGGATTGCGAGCGTGCTATTGAGCATTGTGCCCGACAACATTTTTACAGCGTTTACCGAACTGAACCTGTTGGGCATTATCTTTATCGCCATCGTGTTTGGTATCGCGCTACTGAAGCTGCGGGAATCCGAGGCTCACTCGGAGCTTGGTGAACACCTTTACAAAGTTGTCGAAGCGCTTAACGAGATCACTCTGAAAGTGATGACTGGCGTGCTCCAGTACGTGCCTGTCGGGGTGTTCGCGATTGTTGCCAAGACCGCGGGTGAGCAGGGTGTGGCCACTATTCTTGCCCTGGGCGATATGGTCATGGTGTTGTATATCGCGCTTGCGGTGCACCTGGTTGTTTATTGCTTGCTGATGCGTGTGTCTGGCGTGCGCCTGCGTGAATTTTTCCGCGAAGCACGCACACCCATGGCAACCGCGTTCGCGACCCAGAGCAGTTCAGGCACCTTGCCGCTGACCCTGGACGCCGCGCGCCGCCTGGGTATCCCCAAACGAATTTATGGCTTCAGCTTACCGCTCGGCGCCACCATCAACATGGACGGCGCTGCGATTCGCATCGCGATTTCTGCAGTGTTTGCTGCCAATGTGGTCGGTATTCCGCTGGATTTGATGACGATGGCGGAGATCGTGCTCATCGGCACGCTTACCTCCATCGGCACTGCGGGGGTTCCCGGCGCAGGCATCGTGATGATCGCCACAGTTTTTGCTCAGGTTGGGCTGCCGATCGAAACCGTTGCCCTGCTCGTTTCCATTGATGCGCTGGTTGGCATGGGCGCCACCGGGCTCAACGTTACCGGCGATCTTGTGGCTACTGCGGTTATCGCTCGTAGCGAACGCAAATACGCGCAAGAGCCCGCCGGGGCTAGCGCTCAGGCTCAGACTGAGTAAGGGCGAACCGTTGATGTGTTATGGTGCTTTCAAGGCTTTCGTTATGACCGGAGGGCACTTATGAATAGGGCACACGGCAAACTCATCGTTTTTTATGACGGGTCCTGCTCTACCTGTATCAAGGATCGCCGCTGGTATGAAAAACTGGCGGGCAAGACCGGAGACTCTGTTGAATGGCTTGATATCACTGGCAGGGACGAGGAACTGCGTCAACAGGGCGTTGACCCGGCCAAAGCGCTGCGGGAACTGCACGTGAAAGACGATCAGGGCGACATTCACCGGGAGATGGACGCATACATTCTGCTGATGTCGCGAGTCCCCGTTCTGAAGCCCCTGGCGTGGCTGATCTCCTTACCGCTTATTCGATCCGCTTTGGCGAAGTTTTACCATTACTGGGTCGAGCGTCGCCTCGCCGCTAGACGGGCGCTCGGAGGCTGAAAGTGACGCATATTCGAGAGCGGGCCATTCGGGGCCTCAAGGCGGGCGATACGTTTACGATTACCCGAACGTTTACCGAAAATGACACCGTAGCATTCGGCGAAATCAGTCGGGATATGAACCCCATTCACTACGATGAACGCTTCGCTGCGGCCAAGGGCTTCCGGGGCAAGATCTGTCATGGTCTGCTGGTGGGCGGCATGATTACGGAAGTGGGCGGGCAGATTGGCTGGTTGGCGTCCGGAATGAATTTCCGGTTTCGCAGGCCAGTGTATTTCGGCGATACCGTTACCTGCGTGTTTACCATTACCGAAGCAGATGAGCGCAATCGCGCGAAGGCCGAAGCGGTGTTATCCAACCAGCACCATGAGACCGTTATCGAGGCATGGCTAACCGGCATACTGCCGGGCCAAGCGGAGCGTGCCATTCTCGCGCAGAATTGATTTCCTCCACTATCCGGGTTTCCACCTTCAGAGGTTTTTATGGCTCGCTTTGAGTTGCTTGGCACGGCTATCATCCCCGGAAAAGGCACCGAACTGCGCCTTCTTCAGCGGGGTGAGGAGTTTTCTATACGGATTGCCGGCACCAGCGGGGAGTTGATGAACACCCGCTTGCACGGTTCTGAAGACGCCCTGGCGACGCTGGCCTGTGAACGCATTGCGGATCATCCGGCGCCGAAAGTTCTTATTGGCGGGTTGGGTATGGGGTTCACCCTTGCGGCGGCCTTGCAGTCTCTGGGTGATACCGCAGAAGTGACCGTTGCCGAGCTGGTGCCGGAAGTGGAGCATTGGAATCTGGGGCCATTGGGCGCTGCAGCGGGTTATCCACTAAAAGATCCCCGCGCCCGCGTGCACATTGGTGATGTGGTTCAACTGATCAAGAGCTCGCCGGCCTGTTACGACGCCATCTTGCTGGATATCGACAACGGCCCTGAAGGGCTGACCCGCAAAGAAAATGATTGGCTGTACACGCCGGCCGGTATTGAGGCTGCGCAAGAAGCACTGCGCCCTGAAGGTATTCTGGCCTACTGGTCAGCGGGCCAGGATCCGACGTTTACAGAACGTCTGAAGCGCGCCGGGTTGTCGGCAGAGGCCATAACGGTGCGCGCCCACCGCCCCGGCAAAGGCGCAAAACACGTTATCTGGCTTGCCTGGTAGTATGGCTCAGTCATGTGGCGGGCGCCGGCACTAATCCTCGTCGTCGTCGTCCAGCATCCGCTCCTGTCGATCTCTTTCTTCCTCTTTAGCCGCATCAATGACGGCCATGAGTTCGTCCACATCAGCGCTGTGGGTGTCGTGCTCAAAGCACCCGGTCAGTTTGCTGTCGGGGCGAAGATCACCGCTTTCGTATAAGGCCCAGATTTCCTTGCCGTAGTCTGTAACCAGGATGTCGGGCGCGTACTTGGCAAAATAACGGCGCATATTATCCACATCCCGCTCCAGCATGCGCTCGGCGTTATTGTTGCTGGACGCGTTTACGGCCTGGGGCAGGTCGATAATCACCGGCCCGCTGGTTTCTACCAGCACGTTGAATTCTGACAGGTCGCCGTGGATCAGTCCTGCGCTCAGCATCCTGACAATCTCGGCGATAACCCGCGCATGATAATCCCGGGCCTGCGTCTCCGTGAGAGTGACGTCATCCAGCCGCGGAGCTGCCTTGCCTTCGGCATCGGCAATCATTTCCATCAGCAAAACACCGTCCACAAATCCCATGGGTTTCGGCACACGCACGCCGGCTTCAGCCAGACGATACAGAGCATCTACCTCGGCATTGAGCCAGGCGTCTTCCTGTTCTTTCTGGCCATAGCGTGTCTTTTTGCTCATGGCCCGTGCCCGGCGGCTATTGCGTACCTTTCGGCCCTCCTGATATTCAACTGCCTGCTTGAAGCTCCGCTTTTGCGCTTCTTTGAATACTTTGGCACAGAGTACCTGCTCGCCGCAGCGCACCACGTAAACCTGTGCCTCTTTACCGCTCATAAGCTGGTAAAGCACTTCATCCACCATGCCGTCGTCGACCAGTGGCTGCAATCTTTTGGGTACTTTCATAAAACCTTTCAAGTTAGCCGTAAACGTGCCGACCATGCGTATTGCTCCGGCCTGAAACCAGATGCGGGCAAATGATGGTCACAATACTGCCTAGCTTACATCAAATTGCTATTTCTTATGCGAATCAGGTTATAGCGCCGGGACGCTTTTTGCCGAATGGCCTATAGTGTGCACTCTCCCTGTATCGGCAGGGTAAGTCTGCGGGTAAAATTGCCGAGAGTACAAGCCCCGGCTTTTGCCCGGTATGGATGCGTTTACGGTATTGTTTTGGAGCTATAAAAAATGCCTAGAGCAAGTGAAATCAAAAAGAATTCAGCGGTTGAATACGAAGGCCAGGTGTACTTCGTCAGGGATATTGAGCGTTCCGTGCCTCAGGGGCGCGCCGGTGGCAGCCTTTACCGCATGCGCATGTACGATGTGGTGTCGGGCAACAAGATTGATGAGACGTTTAAAGATTCCGATATGCTGAATCTTGCCGATCTCGTTCGTCGCCCGGTCACCTTCTCTTATTCCGACGGCGAAGAATACGTCTTCATGGATACCGAAGACTTTACGCAGTACAGCCTGAGCCGCGACGCTATTGCGGATGAGCTGTTGTTTATCAGTGAGGACACCCAGGGCGTGATCGTGATTCTGGTGAGTGACGCACCGGTTGCCCTGACGCTACCGCCAACGGTGGAGCTGGACATCGAGGAGACAGACCCTTCAGTAAAGGGTGGATCAGCTACGGCGCGTACCAAACCCGCAAAACTGACAACCGGGCTGGTGATTCAGGTTCCTGAGCATATTTCTACCGGCGATCGCATCAAGATCAACGTGGAAGAGCGCAAGTTTCTGAGCCGCGCCTGATCTGCCGTAAGGAAGCCCCGTGAAATCAATAGAAACCATAAGAGTGCTGGTGGCCAGCGTGATCACGGTTGTGGTCACGGTCGGGATTGCCCGGTTCTCGTACACGCCGATGATCCCCGAGATGATGGAGGCGCTCGGTTTGAGTCAATCTGTGGTTGGCATACTGGCGACTGTAAACTATGCGGGCTACCTTACCGGTGCGCTTCTGATCACGCGAATCAGTGATCTCGACCTCAAGGTGAAGCTTTATCAGCTGGGGCTTGTTGTCGCTGTTGTTTCGACGGTTCTCATGGGGTACACCACCAACATATGGCTGTGGTTTGTGCTGCGCTTTGTCTCCGGGCTGAGCACGTCCGCAGGCATGTTACTTGGCGCTGGCTTGCTGATGAGTTGGCTGATCAAGAACAAGGAGAAATCCGAACTAGGCGTGTTTTTTTCGGGTATTGGGCTCGGAATTGTTCTGACCGCGATTTTGGCCCAGTTGATCAAGGAGTCCTTCAGTTGGGATCAGCAGTGGGTAATATACGGTTTGGTGGGGCTTGCCCTGCTGATTCCCGTCTGGCGCTGGATGCCAGACTACCGCGCCTGTACTTTGCCAGGAACTGGCACCACGGCTGATCGTGATGAACGAAGTCGGTTTATTGTTATTCTTCAGCTTGCCTATTTTTGCGCCGGTGTCGGGTATGTGGTCACGGCAACGTTTTTGGTGGCTATTGCCGAATCCATTCCTGAGCTTAGCGGCCATGGCTGGCTTATCTGGCTGGTTGCCGGCCTGTCAGCAACTCCCGCCTGTTGGCTCTGGGACGTTTTCACGCGCCGCTGGGGGCAGTGGGTTGCGCTTTATTTGGCGTATACGCTGAATGCCGTCAGTATCCTGATACTGATCCTCGACACCAGTATGACCAGCGTTATGCTCAGTGCCGTTATTTACGGAGTCAGCTTTATTGGCATTGTCAGCATGATGCTGGCAATGGTCGGGCGAGTGTTCCCGGAAAATCCCTCCCGGCCTATGAGCCGGCTTACCTTCAGCTATGGCATTGCCCAAATGCTGGCGCCCGCGGTTGTAGGTTATCTGGCCGATGTGGAGGGTAACTACACCAATGGTCTCTGGCTTACGTTGCTGATTATGGCTCTGGGAGTGTGGGTGCTTCATCTGGCGCGCAGGGCCAAGAGCCAAGAAATGGAGACAGCCCGGTGAGCAATCCAACTACCATCCCAACTACCACCCAAGTGCTCAACGACCAAAGCAGGATCCTGGGCCATCAGGCGGCGCGTGCGTTTGCAAAGTCTGTTCGCTGATCGAAAGATCTTGGTGCTATGGTAAGGGCAGGTCTAAAGCGGAGCAGTAAACAAGCATGTCGATATCGGAAGGCGCGCAACATTACGTCCTGATGCTGATTCCCAGTCTTTTGCAGGACATTGAAAAGCTGGGGCTGCGGCGGATTATTCGCACATCTGATTTTTCAGAGCAGGAAGTGACGACGCTTTATTTCGAGTTTGTGTCTGCCAATCGCGTGTTACCGGATAACCCGCGCTCCATTGACGAGGTTAGGTGGCAGCACCTTCTTCATTGTGTGCGCGTTATGAGTTCGCTTGTGGCGTTAGCAACGTTTGAAGATCTGGAGCGTTTTCGCGAGACCGCGATCCGTCGGTACCTCCCTCACGCGAAAGCGAGCCTGAAACACGATTACGATAAAATACGCAGCGAGGGCAAGGTAGATTTTCGGCTCGCAGGTATTCTTCGCGGGAGCGATACGCCGGAAAACTCCGGTCAGGTTTGCATGGAAGCCATCCGGCGTGAACGGGAACAACGCGTAGAATCCATCAAATGCTTGGGTCTTGAGCATCTAACCGGTCATGAAACGTGTGTGGTAGAAGCCGCCAAAACTTACGTTATATCCCGTGTTGATGACGCACCGAAAGATTTTGGTACGCTGGATCTCGTTATCCGCCTTCTTGACCTGCTTCGGTTGGTGCTCGTTCTGGAGTCCCGCTCCAGCGGCGGCGCCAGCGCTGTGTCATCCAACTTTACGATAGAAAACATTGTGCTGGGTATCGGCAACGCGATGTATCGAAGCGAGTTGGGGCTACACATGTCTTCTCTTCGACTGGCCAGAGTCAATAAATAGGCTGGTCAGAATCCTGTATCCTTTACGCTCTCCATTACCACAAAGGTACTCGTTTGCAGCACATGGGGCAGGGCAGAAATCTGCTCACCCAATACCTGCCTGTACTCCGCCATGTTGTGTGTTCGCACTTTCATCAGGTAATCAAAATTGGCCGCAATCATGTGGCATTGCTCAATGGCGGAGATCTGCTTGACGGCGTTGTTGAAGGCTTTCAGCGCCTCGCTACTGGTATCGCTCAGAGTAACCTGTGCGAAGGCGATGTGACTTTGTCCCAGTTTGGTCTGATTGACCAGCACAGTGTATCCGGTGACAAAACCTTGTTCCTCAAGTCGTCGCATACGCACCTGGCACGGGGTCTTGGACAGCCCGACCCGGGACGCAAGCTCCGTGATGGTAATCCGTGCATTCTTTTGCAGTTCTCGAATAATGGAGTGATCGATTCGGTCGAGTTCATTCATACTGTTATGTCCCTGCTGTCTCTGTACCCATCTGATCTTTCCCGCCGTTCCCGTCGTAGACGCAGTGTAAAGCATGAAATTGTCACTTTTGGGCAAGTCATCGATAAGAGCGCTATGCTGTAAGTAAGAAATGCCAGATGCCACAAGGGCTTTGGATACTATTGACTTGACGGCTGAGGTCGTTTTGCCTGAAATAATATTCCATTAAATGGAATTAATGCAATCTCATCGCCTAATAAAGCCGAAACGGGGTGTGTTTTTGGTTTTTACAGTGAAACAGTCTTTGTCGTTGTAGGTAGAATGCGGTAAAGACAAACAACTAAGAGAGTACAGCTATGACATCGCAGCAATCAGTGACTCCCGAGCTCAACGAACGCCGACAGGCTGTCCGCGATTATTACCTCGAAAATGAGTACAAAGTGATTCACGAGATGATTGCTGATGCTCAGTTGTCCCCGCAAGAACGTGAAGCGATTTCTGCCCGCGCTGCCGACCTGGTGCGCAACGTCAGAAAAAACGCAAAATCCACGATCATGGAAAAGTTTCTTGCCGAATACGGCCTTACCACCAAAGAAGGCGTGGCCCTCATGTGTTTGGCGGAGGCGCTATTGCGCGTGCCGGACAACACCACGGTCCATGCACTGATCGAAGACAAGATTACATCTGGCAACTGGAGTGGCCACGTTGGCAAGGCGTCCTCGTCGCTTATCAACTCTGCGACGGTTGCGCTGTTGTTAACCAGCAACCTGCTCAAGGATTCCGAGCGTCAGACCGTAGGCGAAACGCTGCGAAAGCTGGTCAAGCGCGTAGGTGAGCCTGTGGTTCGCATCTTTGCCGGTCAGGCCATGAAGGAAATGGGTCGTCAGTTTGTATTAGGCCGCAACATTGAAGAAGCACAGAGTGAAGCCAAGTCCTATATGGCCAAGGGCTACACTTACTCCTACGACATGCTTGGCGAGGCCGCGCGCACAGACGCCGATGCCCAGCGCTATTACGAATCCTACTCGGACGCTATCGATAGCATTGCCAAAAACTGCAAAGACGATGTGCGTAAAAATCCGGGTATTTCCGTCAAATTATCTGCGTTGCTGGCCCGTTACGAGTACGGCAACAAAGAGCGAGTGATGGCTGAATTGTTGCCTCGCGCGCTCAAACTGGTCAAGAAAGCCGCCGCCGCCAACATGGGCTTCAATATTGACGCCGAGGAACAGGATCGCCTCGACCTTTCCCTGGACGTTATTGAAGGCATCATGTCTGATCCGTCGCTGGCTGGCTGGGACGGTTTTGGCGTGGTCGTGCAGGCCTTTGGCAAGCGTGCTTCACACACGCTTGATTGGCTCTATGCCCTCTCTGTAAAACTTGATCGCCGCATCATGGTTCGCTTGGTGAAAGGTGCCTATTGGGATGCCGAGATCAAGCGCGCCCAAGTGATGGCTCTGCCTGACTTTCCCGTGTATACCCGCAAGGCGAACAGTGACGTTGCTTTTCTCTCTTGCGCCAAAAAACTGGTCAATATGAGTGATCGTATTTACCCGCAGTTCGCCACCCATAACGCGCACTCCGTGTCAGCAGTTCTGGAAATGGCCAAAACAGCAGGCTTGAAGAATTACGAATTCCAGCGCCTTCATGGCATGGGTGAATCGCTGCACGACCAGGTTCTCAGTGATAGCGGCGTGCCGTGCAGGATTTATGCGCCTGTGGGCAAGCACAGCGATCTGTTGGCGTATCTCGTGCGTCGCCTGCTCGAGAACGGCGCTAACAGCTCCTTCGTAAACCAGATTGTGGATACCAGCATCACGCCGGAAGAGATTGCGAAAGATCCCATTGATGTCGTTCAGGAGTTGGGCCAAAACCTTTCCAGCAAGGTCATTGTGCGCCCTGCGGATTTGTTCGGTGCCAATCGTCGCAACTCCAAAGGCTGGGACATTACCGATCCGGTGACCGTTGCTCGTATTGATGAAGGGCGCGGAGCATTTCTTAAGCACCAGTGGACCGGCGGCCCGGTTATTGCTGCCGAGATCGACGGCACGGAAGTGGTTGAGGTTAAAAATCCGGCGAACCCGGATGATCTGGTCGGGCACATGACCCAGGCGTCTGAAGCCGATGTGGACGCCGCGATTACCGCCGCTCAGCAAGGCTTCACAACCTGGTCAGCGATGCCTGCAGAGGATCGTGCTGCCTGCGTACGCAAAGTAGGCGATTTGCTGGAAGAGAACGCTCATGAGCTGTTCGCACTGACAACCCGGGAAGCCGGCAAGTCGTTGCTGGATGCCATTGCCGAGATTCGTGAGGCAGTGGATTTCTCCCAGTTCTACGCCAATGAAGGCTTGCGTTACAAGGACGACGGCGAGGCCAGAGGCATCGTGTGTTGTATTTCGCCCTGGAACTTTCCTCTGGCAATCTTTGCCGGTCAGATTCTTGCAAACCTGGCGGTCGGTAACGTTGTTGTTGCGAAGCCGGCGGAGCAAACGTCGCTGCTTGCCGTTCGCGCTGTTGAGCTGATGCACGAAGCCGGCATCCCGAAAGATGCCATTCAACTTCTGCCGGGCTCGGGCGCTGTTGTGGGGACCGCGCTTACCTCTGATCCCCGTGTGGCTGCTGTGTGCTTCACAGGCTCTACTGCCACCGCTCAACGCATAAACAAGGTGATGGCAGAAAACCTGGCCCCTGATGCGCCGCTGGTGGCTGAAACCGGTGGCCTGAACGCCATGATTGTTGATTCGACTGCGCTGCCTGAACAGGTGGTTCGTGACGTTCTCGCATCGTCCTTCCAGAGTGCTGGCCAGCGGTGTTCTGCGTTGCGCATGCTGTATGTGCAAAAGGATATTGCCGATCACCTTCTGGAAATGCTCTACGGGGCTATGGAAGAGCTTGGTATTGGTGATCCCTGGGCCCTCTCCACAGATGTCGGCCCGGTTATCGATGAGGCATCCCGGAAGAAGATTGTGGATCACTGCGCCAAGTTTGAGCGCGATGGCCGTTTGCTCAAAAAGATTCCGGTGCCAGAAAAGGGACTGTTTGTCTCGCCCGCTGTCCTGCGGGTTAACGGGATCGCAGATATGGAAGAAGAAATCTTCGGTCCGGTGCTGCACGTAGCGACGTTTGCAGCCAAAGACATCGACAAGGTTGTGGATGAGGTGAACGCCAGGGGCTATGGCCTCACCTTTGGTATTCACAGCCGGGTTGATAACCGGGTTGAACGTATTTCCAGGCGGATCAAGGTAGGGAACACCTACGTTAACCGCAACCAGATCGGTGCGATTGTGGGTTCTCAGCCGTTTGGCGGCGAAGGCCTTTCCGGCACTGGCCCCAAGGCGGGCGGCCCGCAGTACGTTCGGCGCTTCCTGAAAGGCGCAACCGTTGAGCGTTCAGCAGAAACGGGCGGCAACGTTGTCGACGTCAAAAAAATCGAGGGTCTGATTGGCGATCTGAGCAAGCTTAAAGTGCCGGCCCCGAGTGCCAGAGTCGAGATGATGAAACCGGTCTTCGGAACGGTGCCAGAGCCTCTGGACGCTCACGAAGAAGAGCTGCCGGGACCAACGGGTGAGCTTAACCGCCTGACCAATCACGCCCGTGGCGTGGTGGTGTGTCTTGGGCCGGATAAGGAAACCGCTCTGGAACAGGCCGCCATGGCGCTGTCACAAGGTAACAAGGTTGTGGTGATTGCACCGGGCGTGAACGACGCCGTAAGCCGCGCTGCGCAAGCCGGGTTGCCGATTGTGGGCATTGAGGGGAATCTTGAGCCGGATGCGCTGGCGTCCGCCAAAGGATTCGAGGCCATTGTAAGCTGTGCCGAAAAACCGCTTCTGCGGAAGTACCGGCAGGCACTGGCCAAACGAGACGGCGCACTGTTACCGCTGATTACCGAGCACATGCTTGATCAGCGTTTCGTCATTGAGCGCCACCTTTGCGTAGACACCACGGCGGCAGGTGGCAATGCCAGTCTGATTGCTGCGTCTGAGTAAGGGGAGTGCAGTGACCGGCAGCCTGAACCTACCCAAGGTAGGGCTGTCGGAAGCCTAATCAGTTGTTGGCATACCGCTTGCGCAGTATGCCAACTCTCTCAACGTAAGCTTTGGTTTCTGCATAAGGGGGAACGCCACCGTAACGGCTTACGGCCCCAGGGCCGGCGTTATAGGCCGCAGTTGCGAGTTTTGTATCACCTTTGAAGCGTTCCAGCAGTTTAGCAAGATAAGTGACGCCGCCGCGGATGTTCTCCGCCGCCACCATGGCGTTCTGCACGCCAACTTCCAAAGCCGTTCCCGGCATCAACTGCATGAGCCCCTGTGCCCCCACGGGTGACAGCGCCTTTTCATTAAACGCCGATTCGGCATGGATAACCGCGCGTATCAGCGCCGGATCTACGCCGTACTCGTCCGCTGTTGTTTTGATTTCCGTCTGATAGCGGCTCAGGAACAAAGGTGTGGTGCGCCAATTAACGCGGGAGTTTGGATCGCAGGCGTAACAATGGAAACTGATGACGTCGAAATCCGCGACCAAGGGCTGAACGCCACTGTACGCAACGCTGCCCTTATCGTCCCGATACCGGAATACGGTCTGGCTCTTGCTGGAGGCCCGGCCGGGATTGTTGCTCTTTACGTTGGTAAATTCAACGCGGCCACCGGGGTGCACAATTCGTTTGATACTGTCGGCTGTAGCCGTCGCGGGAAACCAGATCAGAGCAGTCATCAAGGGTAGGGCGATGTGTCGGAGGCGTGTCATTGGCTACTCACGGAAAGCGCATTCAACAGTTGTGCTGCCGTTTTCATCAGAAACAGGCACAAATTCGAGTATACGGCGTTACCGGGTAAAAATGACATTACGACGTGTCGGAAAAATGTTACCGACAGAGAACGGCCCGGGCGCTAATCCGCCTCCCGGGCCGAGTCACTGATCACTAACTCAGGGCGTTAGAGCTTTGGTCCCCGCCCTCGCATAGCATTGGCGACCAATGAGATCACCAGCAAAATGAGAAAGATAAAGAACAGCACTTTGGCGATGCCGGCGGCTGTGCCCGCAATGCCGCCAAAACCCAAGACACCGGCAATAACGGCGATGATAAGACAAATGACTGCCCAATAAAGCATAGCTTTTCCTCCTTGTTTGGCCTCCCTCTAAAAATGGCACAGGCGACGGGTATTCACAAATATTGCACAGGTGAAAGGCCAGGGTTCGTGGGTTCGAGTTCATTTGTCACATTTTAACGTTTTGTTTTTGATCGACTAAATGGCTTTATTGTCAGTTAATTAAGCTTTTATAAGATAAGCCGTTGGTTGGTATATTGTTATCACTGCTCGGCTGGTATTCTTGAGCAATGTCGCTCTGGAGTAATTTATGGCTTTGAAATACATTGTTTACGCATTTTTTGCGACCGCTTCTTTTATGTTGACGGTGCCCGTGCAGGCAGACTCAACCGATTTATCGGTAGATCAGCTCAAGCAAGAAACCCAAGAGCTGGACGAGGCATTACAGGATTACGGCGCGGACCAGAAGAATCAGGCGGAAGACTCTATTAATCGGGTACTTTCAACGCTTGACGCTCGTATTTCAGAGTTGCAAAAAGAGCTCTCAGAGAACTGGGACGACATGAGCGAGACCGCGCGAAAACGCGCTCAGGAAAGCCTGGCGTCGTTGCACGAGCAGCGTGAACGAGTGCAAGATTGGTATGATGAACTCAAGGCCAGCTCTGCGTCTGCGTGGGAGCAAGCGAAAAAGGGGTTCTCCGATGCGTATAAAGCACTTTCCGAACAGTGGAATGAAACTGAGCGTGATTTGACCCTTGAACAGGAAAAGAAATCCCAAAGCATCTGATCATCAACAAAGCTGACAAGGAAACACAATGCCATTTTCTTCTGATCATATTGCCGAGCTCAATCTGTTGTCCCAGTTTGAATCTTCCTCAGGGCAGGCCGGTATCAAGGTGCACCGGAACGATGCAGCACCTGAAACCGTTCAGGCAGCTGAACGCCTTTTCTCCAAGGGGCTTATTACCCAGAATGATGGAGGATACCTCACGCCACTGGGTAGTGAAGGCGTAGAGTTGGCTCAGAAACTACACTCAATCCTGACGGCAAAATAACGCCTTCCTGGCCAAGGCGCATCTGTAATGGTTACCTGGTCAGGTGTCTGTATCTGTTACGCATAGAAGTTAGTCTCTAAACTGACTGACGTTTCAGATAACTGACTCCGGCCGTTTTTTATGAAATCGTTTTTCTACTCGTTTTTTGTTCCCGCACTGTTTGTCTGGCTATGGAGCACCGGTTTTATCGGTGCTAAATACGGCTTGCCCTATGCAGAGCCGTTTACCCTGCTATTGATCCGCATGCTCATCACTCTGGCGCTGCTTCTTGGGCTGGCCTGCTTGCTCAAAACCCGCTGGCCGGGCTGGCGTGCAGCCAGACACCTTGCGGTAACGGGGTTACTGGTTCACGGGTGTTACCTTGGCGGTGTCTACTATGCGATTCAGGGCGAGATGCCGTCGGGGATTGTGTCGTTGGTGGTCGGTTTGCAGCCGTTGGTTACAGCGGGCGTTGCCGTTCTCGTATTGAAAGAGACGGTTTCATGGCGGCAATGGCTGGGGTTAGGGCTTGGCCTGCTGGGTGTAACACTGGTTCTGCTGGAAAAGTTCGGCGGTGCCGGCAACCCGGGCGCGGGTTTTCCGTTATGGACACTGGTCTGGGCCCTGCTTGCTTTGGCCGGTATTTCCCTGGGTACGGTTTACCAGAAACGCCATGGCACGGGTGCCGATCTGGTTGCGGGCACCATCATTCAATACGGCGCTGCGTCTTTGTTTTTCGCGGCTGGTGCCCTGATGCTGGAAACGGGCGAGGTTCAGTGGTCGTTACAGTTACAACTTTCTATGGCGTGGTTGATTCTGGGCGTCTCCATAGGTGCGATACTGCTGCTGATGTGGCTGATTCGCGAAGGTGCCGCGTCCCAAGTTGCCAGCCTGTTTTACCTCGTGCCCCCGGTAACGGCGCTGGAAGCCTTCTGGCTGTTTGACGAGCGTATGGGTGTACTGGCCATTACCGGGGGAATCATCTCTATTACCGGTGTTGCACTGGTGGTTTCCCAGAGGCAGAGCCGTTAGGAAACGCTGACAACGGGAAATCCCGGTGTCGCGATCGTAACGTCACCGGGGATACGTTTAAGGTATCTTTAACGCACTTGTTTCCGGAAAATGGCTGTCTCAGATAGAGAGATAAAATTATATGACTCATTGGCTAGTGGCGAATCCAGGGGCAGGCGATGGCCAAAGAGGCCGGAAGTTCTGGCTTGAGAAACTGGAAGATGCCGGGATTACTAGCCCGAAGTGTTGTGATTTCGGTGAGCAGGGCTGGAAGTCGCACGTGCAGCCTGATGACGTGGTGATGGTTGCAGGTGGCGACGGCTCGGTAAACGCCGGCGCCCGTTTATGCCTTGAACGCAATGCAACGCTGGCGGTTTTACCGTCGGGCACCGCGAACGATTTTGCCCGCAATCTGGCCTTGCCGGAAGATCCTGCCGCTCTGTGCGAGTTGGTTCAGCGAGGGGTTACGCAAAGGGTCGACGTGGCCGAGTTCGGAGATGGATTATTCCTGAACGTTGCCCACGTTGGCTTGGGTACACTGCCCGCCAGAGAAGCGCAAGGCTCTGCTAAAAAGCTGTTTGGCCGTTTCAGCTACGGCGTCGAGCTATTGCGCAAAGTGAGCGCCAAACGGGGTTTTCACGCTGAAATCAAATGCGATAAATCGTTTGTCCGGGGGCGCTGGTTATCAATTGCGGTGTCCAGCGGGGCGTTCTTCGGCGGTGGAAATGAAATTCCGGAAGCGACCGCAAACGACGGTTTGCTCGACGTTATTGCCGTTAAACCACGCCCCTTGATGCAACTACTGCTGACGTTTTTTATGGTGCAGTTCAGCGGCAAGTCGCCCAAACGCACCAGCACCGTTGTGCATCTTAAGTGCGAGCGTTGCGACATTCTGACATCCAAGCCAAAGACCATTACCGTAGACGGTGACGAGGCGGGCAAGACGCCACTGCACGTTGTGTGTCGAAAGCACTGTCTCCGGGTTATCGGTTTGTCCGTGGTGAACACGGGAGAACGTGGAAATACAGAGCCCGGAAACAGACAGCCCGAGAACAAGCCACCGGAGCTAAGGTAACGCATTTATGGCTCGAAAATCGGTCGTGAAACAAATCTTCCGTTGGATTGCCTGGATTGTCATTACGCTGTTGCTGTTGTTTGCGTCCTTGCTGCTTCTGTTCCGCTATGTAAATCCTCCCACTTCCGCGTTTATTCTCGGTTACAGCATTTCAAACCCCGACCAAGAGGTGCGACAGCACTGGGTCAGTCTTTCGGAGATTTCCCCCTGGATGCCGCTCGCGGTTGTTGCCAGCGAAGATCAACGATTTCCGGACCATTGGGGTGTCGATTTTGCGGCGATTCGCAAAGCGCTTTCGGAATACCGTTCAGGTGAAGGGCTAAGAGGGGCGAGCACGATTACCCAACAAACGGCGAAAAACCTGTTCCTGTGGAACGGGCGCAGCTTTGTTCGCAAAGCACTGGAAGCGGGACTTGCGCTGGCCGTTGACGGGCTTTGGCCAAAACGGCGAATTCTGGAGGTGTATCTTAATATCGCCGAGTTCGGTCCCGGGATATACGGTGTAGAGGCGGCGAGCCAGGTTTACTTTGATAAGCCCGCCAGCCAGCTTTCGGCCGAGCAGGCAGCGCGGCTTGCGGCGGTTTTGCCTAACCCGAAAGTATTGAGTGCCGCGTCTCCATCACCCTATGTACTGGATCGGGCGTTCTGGATTCGCGGCCAGATGCGCCAGTTATCCGGGCTGCAGTACTTGAAGGCGTTGTTGAAGTAGCCATAGAACACTCCCGGGAAAAGACCGGCCCCGGTCAGGTTGAGTCTTTGGTACGATGAGCGCCTGTACTTGGAAAAGAGAACGTTATGAGAGTGCTATTACTGGGTGCGACCGGATTAACCGGCGGGCTTGTTCTGAGCGAGTTGCTGAGGCGTGATGAAGTTGAATCGATTAATCTGCCAGTGCGGCGCCCGTTGTCGCTTGATCATCGCAAGCTGCACCAGCAGGAAATTGACTTTGATTGTATGGACGATAATGCCGGGCTTTTCCAGGTGGATGTCATCATTTGCTGCCTGGGTACAACGATCAAAAAGGCTGGCTCCCAGGAACAGTTCCGTAAAGTGGATTTCGGTTACGCCTTGAAAGCCGCTGAGCTTGGCCAGGCGGCCGGGGCCGGCGCGTTTATTCTGATGTCCGCCATAGGCTCATCGTCCTCTTCAACCATCTTTTACAATCGAGTTAAAGGCGAGTTGGAGGATGCCGTAAGAGCGCTCGGCTACTCTTATCTGTCGATTTACCACCCCAGCTTGTTGCTTGGTGACCGGCGTGAGCATCGGCTTGGCGAAGCGTTGGGCGTTAAAGCCATGCCACTGATCAATCGGGTTCTTGTTGGCCCGCTGGAAAAATACCGTGGTGTTGAAGCGGCCACCATTGCCAGTGCCATGGTCAATGAGGTGTGCAGCCTCGCATCCGAAGCTGCCGCCGAACAGGTGGTTCAAATTCGTGAGTATCGGGAGATCGTTGAGCTGTCCGCTCAAACAGGTTAATCACCGGCCAGAATCCATCGTGCGGCTTTCTCGGCAATCATCAAGGTGGGTGAATTGGTGTTGCCGCTGGTGATCACCGGCATGACACTCGCGTCCACCACGCGCAAACCCTGCACGCCTCTTACCCTTAGGTGAGAATCCACTACGGCCAATGCATCCTCCTGGCGCCCCATTCGGGCGGTGCCCACCGGGTGAAAAATAGTGGTGCCTATGTCGCCAGCGAGGCGGCTTAATTCTTCGTCGGTCTGATACTGCAGCCCAGGTTTGTATTCTTCAGGCTGGTACTTTGCAAAGGCGGGTTGGCCGGCGATGCGGCGTGTTACACGCAGCGAGTCGGCCGCAACTTTCAGATCCTCCGGGGTGCTCAAATAGTTGGGTGCAATGGCCGGCGCCTCCAGTGGGTTGCGACTCTTGATCCGCACGGTGCCGCGGCTGCCGGGGTTCAGGTTGCAGACGCTGGCAGTAATCGCCGGGAAGCTGTGCAAGGGCTGGCCAAACGCATCGAGGCTCAAGGGCTGAATGTGGTACTGAATATTGGCGTAGTCGTATTCATCCGAACTGCGAGTAAATGCGCACAGTTGTGACGGCGCCATGCTCATGGGGCCAGAGCGGTTGAGCAGATATTCGAGACCAATGCGAGCTTTACCCCACAGCGAGTTGGCCATGGTGTTGAGGGTGAGGGCGTTCCTTACTTTGTAAACCGATCGGATCTGCAGATGATCCTGAAGATTTTCGCCCACCCCCGGCAAGTCTGCGACCACCGGAATGCTCAATCCCTGCAACAGATCAGATGGCCCGATGCCGGATAACTGCAGCAGTTGCGGCGAGCCGATCGAACCGGCCGACAGAATCACTTCCCGACTGGCGATCGCGAGCGTTTCCTCACCTGAGTTCTTTCCCGCAACGCGCACTCCGGTGCACCTTGGCAAGTCTCCTTGGGTATTCATTTCCAGGCTCAACACCTGAGTGGAATGCCATACCGTCAAGTTGGGCCGTTTTGAAGCGCTTCGCAAAAAGGCCTTGGAGGTATTCCAGCGCCAGCCAGCGCGCTGGTTCACTTCAAAATAATCTACGCCTTCATTGTCACCGCGGTTGAAGTCAGTTGTGCGGGGAACGCCCGCCTGAACTGCAGCCGCTGCAAAGTCTTCCAGCACCTGCCATTTAAGACGCTGGCGTTCTACCCGCCATTCACCGCCATGGCCGTGAAAATGCTCTCCCGCGATGCTCTGGTCAGCAATGCTCTGGCCAGCGACATCTGGTGCAGTGGTATCTGAAGCAGCGGCGGCATCAAGGCTATAGTGGTTTTCGTGACGCATGAAATCTGGCAGGCAATTGGCCCAGCTCCAGGCGTCATCGCCGGTGATGTCTGCCCATCGATTGTAATCCCGTGCCTGACCGCGAATGTACAGCATGCCGTTAATGCTGGAGCAGCCACCCAGGGTTTTGCCTCGGGGGTATATCAGCGACCGGTTGTTGAGCCCCGGGGCCGGTTCTGTGCGGAAGCACCAGTCGGTACGCGGGTTGTCGATGCAGTAGAGATACCCCACCGGAATATGAATCCAGTGGTAGTTGTCCCGCCCCCCGGCTTCGATCAGCAGCACCCTGTTTTTCGGATTGGCACTCAGGCGATTGGCAAGCAAGCAGCCGGCCGTGCCTGCGCCTGCGATGATGTAATCGTATTCAAACAGCGCCGGTGTTTTATTGTTGTCGGGCAAAGTGGCCTCTCCAGACTGATATGACGAGTGAAATAAACAGCGTTCAGGCCTATCAGCCCAACGTGGCGTCCAGAAACATCATTACCACAAAACCGATCAATAGTGAGAAGGTCGCCAGCGTTTTATATTTGTTTCGGTGGGTTTCGGGAATAATCTCATTAGTGATGATGAACAGCATCGCGCCAGCCGCAAAGCCCAGAGTCCAGGGCATAATCGGCTCCGCCAGCGATACCAGTGTGGCGCCGAATACACCACCGATAGGTTCGGCCAGGCCGGTCAGTAACGCAATGGTAAATGCGCGGGTTCGAGAGTACTGAATAGCCATCAGTGAGAGCGCAACGGCCAGGCCTTCGGGAATGTTTTGAATGCCAATCCCTATGGCCAGTACGTAGCCGTTCTGCACATCGCCGCCGGCAAAACCGACGCCCACCGCCATGCCTTCCGGGAAATTATGCAGCGTAATGGCAATAATGAAGAGCCAGATACGACGTATGTGCGAGGCGTCAGGGCCTTCTGGCCCCAGATTGAAGTGCTCATGGGGCAGTTTCTGGTGGATGTAATATAGCGCCCCTGCGCCGGACAGTATGCCGCATATTACCAGCAGTGTTGCCGCCCATGCTGACCCCAGCAGTGCCTCCCCATGTTCGAGGCCGGGAAGCAGTAACGAAAAGAAGGAAGCCGCGAGCATCACGCCCGCAGCGCCTGCCAGCATGCTGTCCTGCAACCGGTCAGACAACGACTTGATGAAAAACACCGCCAGGGCACCAATGCCGGTTGCCAGGCCAGCCAACAAGCTTGCCAGAGCACCAAGCCAGACGATGCTGATATCGTTAGTCATGGCGCGGCTAATCCGTTCTATAGGTCGGTTTTTTCGAGCGTGATAGCGTGGGTTCGCAGCCGATAACCTGGCTCGCCTGCGTCTGTGCATGCAGGTACCAGCGTTTTCCCGGCTCGGTAAACGTTTGCGGGGTTACAAGAAAATCCGTTGTTTCCATAGTTGCAGGAATCGGCGAGCCGTCAGCATGGCGATACACACAACTGGTACCGAGGATAACAGCGGTGGCGACGGGTAATGTTATAAAGCCATCGTCCCGGACCTGCGGAGTGGTGTCGTTCACGCTTATGATTTTGAGGCAGGGACCATAATGAACTCGGCCCTGTTCACGCAGATATTCACTCAGACAATGATGCGCGCTGAGCAGGACCGTGTTGGGGGCTTGGCTTCCAGAGCTTTCAGGTTGGCTTGCGTTGTCTGGTTCGTTAGCCGGGGATTTCTCTGGCGACGACTGACATCCGGCCAGCACGAGGAGGCTGGCCAGCAAAAGCGTGACGACAGGCTTCATTGTTACTCCCTGTTGCGTTGAACCAAAAGGTGCATCGAACAAAAACGTCATTGTTCGGGAACAAGGAGTCAGTTTAGATCATATTCGGTACGTGTGGGTACCCGTTGGGGTCGGTAAAAGGAAGCCTCTCAGCCTGCTCGCCCGAACATGCGCTCGAAAAAGCCCGCTGAACGCACGTCCGGAATTGGCAAGCTGTCTATCTCATCCACGGCGTTACGCCAGAAACGCTCAGGGTCGTCCAGTTCTGCAACCAGTGCGCGCTGCTGGGGGGTGTAATGGTTGTGCTCTCCTTCCAGCCCGTTTTCTATCAACGCGTGTGTCCAGAGATACACGGCGCCTCTTACGGTTTTTAGCAGGCGGGAATAAACATCGCGGCTTAGGTTGATGGCCAACTCTGCGCTCAGGTTGATCTGTTTCTGAAGAACCGCCATATCATCGACGTCGAGCAATAACCGGTTGCCGTCGCCTTTTTTGCTGTTCACGCAGATTTTCTCCAGCAATCGGGTCCCGTCGGTAAGATCAATGTGGCCAAATTCAAGTTTCTGCTTGTCACTTACCGGGGCCGGAATCCACCCATACTGCGGCGATTTTGCGACAATATGCCCCGGCAAATCCAGGCGGTAGGGCGGAGTTGACTCACGATCCTGATAGCCATCGAATTCGGAGCGCAGCCACGCAGCCATTTTTTTGTGGCGTAGCATCATGGCAAGCGTGATGGCAGAGGGCATGATGTCATCGAGCAGTTCGCCCGAATCCCGGGTGCGTTCATCAAGGTGATTGGCGGATGCAGACATGTTTTCTCCTCGGCGGCCAGGCACTCTGGCTTCACCGCCCTATTTTTGTTTTTGTGCGGTTTCCGGTGGGATCTGACCGGTTTCATCTGGAGTGCACAGATGTCTAAAAAGTAGACAATGAATGCAACATGCACCGTTGTAAAAGAGTGAGATTTTTGTAACGGCAAGTAAGTTGCGCCTCAGCCCGCCGATGCACGCTTTAATCGCCGGCGCTAGTGCTGGCGTTAGTGCTGGCATTGGTGCTCTCAAAAATCTTGTCTGCGGAGGCGGCTACAAAACCGCTATACAGCTGCCCGTCGGGCTGTTTGTAGCGCAGAGCAAACTCGTAAAAGCAGCTGGGAATGGTCATTTCCCGATCGCTGAACGTAACCGGAACCCGGTCAGCCATAGTGGACGATTGCTCAAGAAGGTCTTCGGGAGAACCTTTTACCTCACCGCCGGACGCGTTCACCGCAAAGCCGTTATCCTTGAGGAGCTGGTTTATATCGGCCAACGTCTCAAACTGCTGCAGGTTGTTAACGCTCACCGTGAAATGATTCGCCCGGTAGCCCCAGGCCGC
>NZ_DRGY01000020.1 GCF_011049865.1 Marinobacter antarcticus
CCCGCCGATGACCGCATTAATATTCGTATCATTCGCCGCAAGGGAGGCCGGTAAGCCTTTTTCTTGGCCGGCATCGAGAAGCTGTTTTGCAAGCCCCTGCTGTGTGGCGAGGCTGACGGGCGTTACTCCATGCAGCGGCTGATCGATAACCACTACAGCTACCTGCGAAGCATTGGCCAGAGCACTGCCGAACGTCAGTGCAGCGCTTCGGTCGGTGGTGATGCCGTGCATGTACATTACGGTTTCCAGGGGCGTGGTGCCATCGTAGCTTGCCGGGTAGAAAACCATGATGGGCACGGTCACGTCTTGGGTTTTGGTAGGGAACGGGAACCGATAGTTGACTACCTTGCTGACCGCAGAGCTAGACTGAGCCAGCTCAACACCCAGCTGGTCGCCTGCGGCTGCCGCCAATGCTGCATTAGCAGTCCAGCTTTTAGTATTGATGACAGAGCCTTCTGCGTCGGAGGAACCGGTTGGCACGCCCAGATAGTAAGGCAGGTCGATCGTGCCCTGAACCAAATTCACTTTGCCGAAGTCAACAAACTGGCTGGCAATGGCCGACACCTGGGTTACGTCTTGTGGAACACCAAATGCAGCGGTAGAGCTCTGATCTGCAGGCGTTGGTAAAAGCTTTGCGGTTGTAAAGGCACCGACAAGGCCAGCGGCCTGGCCGTCAGCGACAGTGTCTGCGGCTATAACCGCATTATTACCGACCGTATACAGAGTGAAAAAGTCAGTTGTTCCTCCTTCGCGAGCGTCCGAGACAGCTTTGAAGCGGGCCGAACCCAATATGGTTTCTTTGAAGAACGCTTTCGGATCAGCAATGTACTGAAGCACCCGCTGGTCGTTGGAGGTTGTAAAACTGTATGAGACCGCAATATCGTTTTCGGTAAGGGTGTTATCGGGGCGCGCCTGATTTGGCACGCCGAAGAAGCTCGCGGCTACTTTTTCCCAAAATGAATCAACAATTTTGCGAACAGGGGCCAAGGCGGTTGGATTGCCAAGCACGCGTTCAGGGTCTGCGATGTCGCGATAAATTGGATCCTGAATAATCGGATCCCCATTGATATCTAGCACTTCCTTGGTAATCACAACCAGATAACGGGTGAACGGTTTGAGTGGTTGTGTCGGGTTGATTCGGATGGCAGAAGTGCCATCTAAAGAAACGACTTCAGCAACGTACTCGGGCGCCTGTGTTAGCCCATATAGATAACCACCCGCTGCGGCTTGGTTCCGGCCACTGAGATCCTGGGGCGCGCTGCCTGCGGCTACCTGGGCTGTGATCGCGAGGGGAATCGTTGGTGACTCGCCAGCGCCAAGACCGCGCACAGGATCGCCGCCGGCATATTGGAGTCCAATCAGGAAAACGTTCTGCTTGGGGTTTGGAATTACAGTGGTTGGGTCAGTTGGATCAGCCAGAATGAAAGCTCGAGAGTCAACGGAATCGGGATCAATCTGCCCATTAAATTGCACAACTGCAGGCGCTACAGACGAAGCACCGCTCAACTGGTTCAAAGCAGTTGTAACTGGAGGTGCAGTGTCTGCAACTTGAAAGGAACCATCCGCTTCGTTAATCGATGTTTTTGGGTCATCCGAGCGGAAAATCAGATCGTTGGGGATTGGCAAGTTGCCCGTGACCGGGTTAAAAATTGGCCAGGTCTTTCCATCTAATTCTGGATTGGAGATTTTATAATCCGGATTAGCATTCGCCCCCTCATCACCGCCGCTAAGGCAGCCTGTTAGCCCAAGGGAAGACGCCACGGCAAGACTTATTAGAGTTTTCTTGAACATGGGTGGAACCTTTTCCTGTTGTTGTATCGTTATGTTCGGCAACTAACGGGGCCGCTCTGATGCGGTAAACCCGGTGTCAGTGGCCTGTTCTGCTCAAATCGTTACCTGAAATTGTAGCCAGCGCTTCAAGCCAATTTCTGTACCTGTGACTATAGCGCCACTATTGCCAGTGTTGATCAGCCAAAAGTGTGATTCTTGCGATTCGGGTCCTCCTCGCGCACAGGGGCGTTCGGTCTTTATCAAAACTAGTTGGCCGGGCACTGTTTGTCGAGCCTCTGCGGGCTATTTGAAACCTGAGAAATCCGGTTTGCGTTTTTGCATGAAGGCGCTGAACGCTTCGGCGGCTTCCGGCGATTTCAGGCGCTCTGCGAACAGTTCGCCCTCGGCCAACATGGCTGCTTTAAGTTCTGCGCGGGTGGGGCCGCTGAGGAGCTTTTTGGTTGCGCGTATGGCGGCAGGTGGCTGACTTGCGAGCTGCTGGCAAACGTCGAAGGAAGCTTTTTCAGTGTCTCGCTCTTTGGATTTTCTGGTAAACTCTGCGTCCTGTTTTTGACGTTTAGATCATAACGAGACCAACCTGATGAGGCGCCCATGACCACCATAATCCGCCAGGATGACTTGATTGAAAGCGTAGCGGACGCGCTGCAATTTATTTCCTACTATCACCCGAAAGATTTTATCCAGGCTGTTCATGAAGCCTATCTGCGGGAGGAGTCGCAGGCGGCCAAGGATGCCATGGCCCAAATCCTTATAAACTCGCGCATGTGTGCCCAGGGCCACCGGCCGCTGTGTCAGGACACCGGTATTGTGACCGTGTTTGTGAATGTCGGTATGAATGTGCAGTGGGACTGTGAGATGGCGCTGGACGACGTGATTAATGAAGGTGTTCGTCGTGCCTATACCCAACCAGACAACATTCTGCGGGCATCCATTCTGGCGGATCCGGATGGTAAAAGGCAGAACACGGGAGACAATACACCTGCCATTATTCACTACAAGATTGTGCCGGGTGACACGGTCGAAATACACGTGGCAGCCAAAGGCGGCGGCTCTGAAGCCAAATCCAAGTTTGCCATGCTGAATCCTTCGGATTCGGTGGTGGACTGGGTGCTGAAAATGATCCCGCAGATGGGTGCGGGCTGGTGCCCCCCTGGCATGCTGGGTATTGGTATTGGCGGTACGGCCGAGAAGGCCATGGAAATGGCGAAAGAATCGCTGATGGACCCCATCGATATCCACGATTTGCAAGCGCGCGGTGCGGCCAATCGTGCCGAAGAGTTGCGCCTTGAGTTGTTTGATAAGGTGAATGATTTAGGTATCGGTGCTCAGGGCCTTGGCGGCCTGACAACCGTGCTGGATGTGAAGGTAAAGGACTATCCTACCCACGCCGCTAACAAACCGGTTGCGATCATTCCAAACTGTGCCGCCACCCGCCACGCGCACTTTACGTTGGATGGCACTGGCCCGTCGCTGCAAACGCCCCCGAGCCTGGACGATTGGCCGGAGATCACCTGGGAAGTGGGTGAAAACGTGCGCCGGGTGAATCTGAATACCGTTACCCCGGAAGAGGTCAAAGAATGGCAGCCGGGTGAAACGGTTTTGTTGTCCGGGAAAATGCTGACCGGCCGCGACGCCGCGCACAAGAAAATGGTTGATATGATCAACAATGGCGAAGAGCTGCCGGTGGACCTGAAAGGCCGCTTCATCTATTACGTCGGCCCGGTCGATCCGGTGCGTGAAGAAGTGGTTGGCCCCGCAGGCCCCACAACCGCCACGCGCATGGACAAATTTACCCACACCATGCTGGAGAAAACCGGCCTCACCGGTATGATCGGTAAAGCCGAGCGAGGTGAGGCAGGCATTGACGCTATTCGCGAATTCGGTGCGGTGTACCTGATGGCGGTAGGCGGCGCTGCGTACCTGGTGTCAAAAGCCATCAAACACGCAGAGGTGGTGGCCTTCCCGGAACTGGGTATGGAAGCCATTTACGAGTTTGATGTGGAAGACATGCCGGTGACCGTTGCGGTGGATTCCCGGGGTTCGTCCGTGCATCAGACGGGGCCGGCCGAGTGGCATGAGAAAATCATTGCGGCCAAGGCGGTCTGAGGTCAGGTAGGCGTTAGCTCGAGCAACTGATATTCATGTGTTTGCCCCAGTTTGGCGGCATTGCAGCGTATCGTTCATGCTCGGGCCGTTCGTCATACGGCCGCTCCAGAACCTTTATCAGCTCTTTCATGGGCTCGTAATCACCATTCTGTGCTTCCAGAATCACCTGTTGCGCCAGATAGTTCCGCAAAATGTATTTTGGGTTCGCCCGGCGCATCTCGTGCTCACGCTCGTCATGGGCGCGGGTTTCTTTTCCCAGTCGCGTCTCATAGCGCGCCAGCCACTCATCTGCCACTTCACGATCCACAAACAGATCCCGCACGGGTGCGTTGCCGTGGGCGCGAAGGTTGGAAAGCGCGCGGAAGAAGGCGGTGTAGTCGGTATGGTGCTCGTTGAGCATGCTGAAAGTGTCCATGATCAGGCTCAGATCCGCTTCGTTTTCCTGCGCCAGGCCGAGTTTGTCTCGCATGTTTTGTAAAAAACGCCCGTTGTAGGCCGCTTCGTATCGCTTCAACTCATTGCGGATGGTGCTTTCATCCATAACCGGCAGGAGGGCGTTGGCCAGGTATTGGCAATTCGCAAAGCCCATCTGGGGCTGGCGGTTATAGGCGTAACGGCCACCCTGGTCGGTGTGGTTGCAAATGTACCCTGCATCAAAGTCGTCCAGGAACGCGAAAGGCCCGTAATCGAAGGTGTCGCCGATGATCGACATGTTATCGCTGTTCATTACACCATGGCAGAAGCCGACCGCTTGCCAGTCCGCAATAAGACGGGCGGTGCGCTCCACCACTTCTCCAAACCAGCGGGCATGGCGATCTTCCTCTTCCAGCGTTATAAGATGTGGAAAGTGAAGCGCGATTACGTGCTCCAGTAAGGTTTTTACGGCTTCCGGGCTTTCGTGGTGTGCGGCAAACTCAAAGTGACCAAAGCGAATATGACTCTGGGCTACGCGCACCAGCGCTGCGGCGGTTTCAATGGATTCCCTGCGTATCGGGTCCCGGGCGCTGACCATAAACAGAGCTCGGGTGGTTGGAATACCCAGCCCGTTCATGGCTTCGCTGCACAGGTACTCACGAATGGTTGAGCGCAGAACCGCCCGGCCATCCCCAAAGCGGGAATAGGGCGTCATCCCGGCGCCTTTCAGGTGCCAATCCCAGCGACGGCCATCGGGGCCTAAGGTTTCCCATAAAAGAAGACCGCGACCATCACCCAGTTCCGGGTTGTACATGCCAAACTGGTGGCCGGTGTATTTCATGGCGACCGGGTCCATGCCCTCAAGCAGTTCCGTGCCTCCGCCGATTTTGGCCCAGTCGGCCTCGTTGGTAACGTGAAAACCCATGTCTTGCGCAAGGGTGTGATTGAAGCAGGCCATTTTTGCGTCTTTCAGCGGGGAGGGCTGCACGCGGGTGTAGAAGCTTTCCGGGAGTTCCAGGTAGCGATGCTCAACGCAAAAACCGTTGCTGCTCATAAAAACCTATACTCCCATCGTGTAGTACGAATTGTGGTGCGAATTCTGATAAAACCAATTAACTGATCCAGTAAAACATTCAGTAAAACATTCAGTAAAAACGGAAACCCTAACGTGCCTGACCGCGAGATTACAGCAACGATCGATGACCTGATTGAAGAGGAAGGGCTGCCTAGCCATTACGCTGCCACCGTAGAGCAGACCATCCTGCCCATGATCGAACACATCGTCTCGTTGAGACGTGCAAAAAACAGAACCGTCGTGGTGGGCATTAACGGTGCCCAAGGCACTGGTAAATCCACCTTGGCGCTTTTTTTGCGCGCTCTGCTTTGCGATCACTGGCGCTGCCCGACCGCAAGCTTTTCGCTGGATGACCTCTATCTTACCAGAGCCGAACGTAGGGCACTCGCCGAGCAGGTGCACCCTTTGTTGGTGACTCGAGGCGTGCCCGGAACACACGATGTGAAGCTTGGCAGGCGGGTGATTGATCAGCTTCGAACCGCCGGTCCAGGCGATCAGACTCGCATTCCCGCATTCGACAAGTCTTGTGACGACCGGGTTCCTCTGGCCGAATGGCCCGTTTTTGACGGCAGGGCAGAGGTTATCCTGCTGGAGGGCTGGTGTGTTGGTGCTCTACCTGAAGGCGATGAAGCCCTTGCCGAACCCCTCAATACACTGGAGGCGGAAGAGGATCCTTCGGGCACCTGGCGAAGATACGTAAACCAGTGCCTCAAAGACACATATCATGAGTTTTTCGGCGAACTGGACAGCCTGATCATGCTGGAGGCGCCGTCGATGTCGCGGGTTCTGGAATGGCGCACCTTACAGGAGCATAAACTGGCAGAAAAAACAGATCGCGCCCGGAATTCTGCATTGAACGAAAAAGCGTTCGGGGGCGCCGCGCAGGCTGTGCGCATCATGAATGATCAGGCGGTCATTCGTTTCATTATGCACTATGAGCGGGTAACCCGATCCTGCCTTCAGCACCTGCCAAGCCGCGCGGACGTGCTGATCGAGGTCGCCGGAGACCATTCTTTGAGCCGCCCTCATTTTCGGGCTCAACCACAAAAACCCAGAGTACTTTTGCTCTCCGCCTATGACGCAGGCAGCCATCGCAACTGGAGAGAACAGTTGGTGCTCAGTCAGCCGGAATTTGAATGGCATGTGCTTTCTCTGTCTCCCAGGTTCTTCCGCTGGCGGATTCGGGGTAACGCACTGACTTGGCTGAACGAGCCGCTGTTGAAGGAGCATTGGGATCTGTTGCTTGTAACGTCGATGGTCGATCTGGCGTCGATTCGGGGGTTTCATCCGAACTTGGCCCACACGCCAGCGCTGCTCTATATGCATGAAAACCAGTTTGCCTATCCGGCATCCGATGAGCAGCACAACAGCGTTGATCCCCAAATGGTCAACCTTTACAGCGCTATTGCAGCCGAAGGCGTTCTGTTCAACAGCGACTGGAATCGACGGAGCTTTTTTGACGGTGTTGAAAAGCTTTTTCAGCGATTGCCCGATGGCATCCCGGAGGGCGCGCTCGAGCTCATCGCCGCGAAATCCCGGGTTCTGCCAGTGCCTGTGGATGATCGTGTGTTTCGCCAAGAAGCGGAACGCGAGAATCCCGAGGCGGCTGAGCGTTTATGGGGTAATGGCCCCGAGTTCCGCTCTGGTTTGTCGCCGTTAAGAATTGTTTGGGCCGCTCGCTGGGAATATGACAAGGGTCCTGACCGGTTGCTCGCGATTCTGCAGGAACTCGAGCGCAGAACGGTGAACTTTCAGGTGTGTATCCTGGGTGAGAGTTTCCGAAAAGTACCTGAAGCACTAACGACGATCCAACATCAGTTTGCCCATCGGCTGGTTCAGTTTGGTTACGCCCCAAGCCGCACCGAGTATTACCAGTGGCTGGGGAGTGCCGACGTGATTCTTTCAACCGCGCTGCACGAATTTCAGGGGCTGGCGGTGCTTGAAGCCGTGGCCGCAGGCTGCGTGCCCATTGTGCCGGGACGGGAAGTCTACCCGGAGTTGTTCCCACCGGAATACGTGTATCCGGACTGTGGCGATGACATCCCGGCCGAGGCGGCTTACGCAGCGGCGTTGATTGAGCGCCAGACTGTTCAACGATTAGCCTTGCCAGATGTGCAGCGTTTCAGCCGTGACGCATTGACACCGATATACAAGGCATTGCTGTTGGACGCTATCGATAATCGGGTTATGAAAACATACTCATTACACCCGCGCAGCCACATGGGGTATCCTGATTAAACACTCGAAAGTTCCGAGATTTAATACATGATGAAAGCAATTAAGGTAACCGGCGACTCCCTTAAATGGGAAGACTGTGCGAGCAATGAAGAGTTGCCTGCGGATCACGTAGAAATCGACGTTGTCTGGAGCGCTATTAACCGGGCCGATCTGATGCAGCGGGCTGGTGCTTATCCGCCTCCTCCGGGCGCTTCCGATATTCTGGGCCTGGAGGTGAGTGGCCGAATCGCAGCGGTGGGCAAATCGGTCACAGAGTTCAAGGTGGAGGATGAAGTGTGTGCCCTGTTAACCGGAGGAGGCTACGCCACCAAGGTGGCTGTCCCCGCGGTTCAGGTGCTGCCGGTGCCGAAAGGATTTTCGTTGAAAAAAGCCGCGGCTGTTCCTGAAGTATTTGCGACAGCCTGGTTGAATCTCTATCAGGAAGCAGATTTGCAGCCTGGCGAACGGGTGTTGTTGCATGCGGCTGCCAGTGGCTTGGGTACCGCCGTTATTCAGATTGCAACGGCCTTCGGAAACCCGGTATTTGCGACCGCTGGCGATGAGGAGAAGCTGCAAGTTTGCCGCAATCTGGGCGCAACTGGCACCTGGAACCGAAATGACGGCTCGTTTGTGGACGCGGTAAAGAGCTGGGGCGGTGTGGATATGGTGCTGGACCCGGTTGGTGGAAGCTACATCAAGGAAAATCAGCAAGTTCTGAGCGTCGATGGCCGGATTATTCTGATAGGTCTCATGGGTGGCCGATCGGCGGAAATTGATCTGGGCCTCATGTTGATGAAACGCCACAGGCTGATCGGCTCGACACTGCGGTCCCGTTCGGTGAGCGACAAAGGGCGTGTTATGCAGGCGCTTTATCGTCACGTTTGGCCGTTGTTGGTTGCGGGCCAGATTGAGCCCATGATCGACAGTACCTGGCCTATTGAGCAGGTTGAGGATGCGATGGCTCACGTGAAGGCCAACAAAAACACCGGAAAGGTTCTCCTCAAGATTGCGGAATAACCTCCCCGGCGTTGAGCGCCGTTTCACGGTATTTCTCTGTTGGAGCGGTGTTGTAGTCAACCTCTCATGTTTTATGGGGTTCTGCCCGGCGGGGTTACATTCCGGAATCTGAAGGTTATAATCGGGCACCGGCTCAGGATGAGCACGGAAAAGACACCATTTTCAGGGATTGAAGACATGCCCCAGGCAAACGGACTGCAGTTTACCGCCCGTGTTGGCGAACTCCCCTCTGATCTATTTTCCGTGGTTGGCTTTACGCTCACCGAACGGCTTTCCGAGCTATTCCACGGCCGCCTTGAATTAGCCAGCACGGATCCAGACCTGGATGCTGCGGAGGTTCTGGAACAACCGGTGGATCTGGTGGTGTGGCAGGATGGAGCGCCACTTCGCCGCTTCACCGGCGTGGTTAACGAGTTTGCCCGGGGTGACCCCGGCCACCGTCGCATCCGCTACGAACTCATCATTCAGCCGCCGTTATGGCGGTTAGGGCTGATGCACAACAGCCGCATCTTTCAAACCCAGACCACAGATACCCTCGTGCGCACGTTATTAGAAGAACGGGGCATAGTGAATTCGGTGTTTGATTTAAAACGTGCGCCCCAGGAGCGGGAATACTGCGTACAGCAC
>NZ_DRGY01000021.1 GCF_011049865.1 Marinobacter antarcticus
CATACTTCTGGTTGCCCAAGTGGACCGGCAACATGTATGACGAAACCCTGGGTAAAACCCATTTCTGGCTGTCGTTCGTCGGAATGAATCTGGCTTTCTTCCCGATGCATTTCCTTGGACTTGCGGGAATGCCCCGCCGAATTCCCGACTACGCTCTGCAGTTTGCTGATTTTAATATGGTTTCAAGCATCGGGGCGTTCATGTTCGGTTCTACCCAGCTATTGTTCCTGTTTATTGTTGTGAAGTGTGTGCGAGGCGGCGAAAAAGCGCCCGCCAAGGCTTGGGAAGGCGCAGAGGGCCTTGAGTGGACATTACCGTCGCCGGCGCCCTATCACACGTTTGCAACGCCACCAGATGTGAAGTAGGAGGCCGGGGGATATGTCTGAGCAGCCGGTAAACAAGCCTGCGTCCCAGCGCAGCAATGCGCGGGTTGTCAGCTGGTGTGTTGCTGGCGTGGTGGGAATGTTTGCTTTCGGGTTTGCGCTGGTGCCGTTGTACGACGTTTTTTGTGAAATCGCGGGCATTAACGGTAAAACCGGCGGTCTTTATGTACCGACTGAGCCCGCCGTTGCAGACATGAGCCGCACCGTAAAGGTTCAGTTCCTGGCGCAGAACGGTCCAGATATGCCATGGGTTTTTCGCCCGATTACTCGAAGCGTCGAGGTTCATCCGGGAGAGGCGACAACCGTCAGGTTTTACGCCGAGAACCCGACCGACAGGGATATGGTCGGTCAGGCTGTCCCCAGCATGTCACCATCTGAGGGCACACCGTATTTCCATAAAACCGAGTGCTTTTGCTTTAATCAGCAACCGCTGGCCGCCGGCAAGAGTACAGAAATGCCTTTGGTTTTTATTGTGGATCGGGATATGCCCGCCCATATAACCAAACTGACGATGTCTTACACGCTCTATGATCAGGGTGAACCGCAGGCTGCGGTGTTAAATACAAAAACAAACGATAACGGATAGGCCATCGGAGATTGCTATGGCGGACTTTCAAACCTACTACGTTCCTGAACAGAGCAAGTGGCCCATTATTGCGACGGTGGGCCTCGGCGTTACCTTGTTTGGTGCGGCCTCAATTATGGTCAGCAGCAAACAGGGGCACAGCACGAGTGGAGACTGGATGATCTTCGCCGTCGGCGTTTTGATCATGATTTACATGATTTTTGGCTGGTTCGGTACCGTCATCAAAGAAAGCCGCAGTGGGCTTTACAGCCCTCAAATGGATCGTTCATTTCGCTGGGGCATGAGTTGGTTTATCTGTTCCGAAATTATGTTTTTTGCGGCGTTTTTCGGTGCGCTCTTCTACGCCCGCGTGTTTGCAGTGCCCTGGCTTGGGGGCGAAGGCGACAGAGGCAGTTCCAACATGCTCTGGGAGGGGTTTCAGGCGACCTGGCCGCTGCTCAATAATCCGGACCCCGAAGCATTTCCTGCGCCGAAATCTGTTATTGGCGCCTGGGGTTTGCCACTGGTAAATACCATTCTTCTGGTCACCTCTTCCTTTACGGTAACCGTTGCGCATCACGCGCTCAAAGCGAACAACCGGAAGAAAATAAAAATCTGGTTGGCGGCGACAATAATACTGGCGATTGGTTTTCTTTCGTTACAGGTTGAAGAATACGCGCATGCCTATCATGAGCTAAACCTGACGCTCGAGTCGGGCATCTACGGCAGCACGTTTTTCATGCTGACCGGATTTCACGGTGTTCACGTGATGCTGGGTACGCTGATGTTAAGCATCATGCTCATACGCATTCACAAGGGGCATTTCACATCAGACAATCACTTCGGATTTGAAGCAACGTCGTGGTACTGGCACTTTGTGGATGTCGTCTGGCTTGGGCTTTTTGTGTTCGTCTATGTCATTTGATGCAACAACGGTTTGGCGTCAGGGAGTCGGGTGTAGCGTCAGGCTCCCTTGCCATAGTGACAAAAGGATAACGATCAGCAAAAGCACGCTCAGCGTCACCCTGACCGCGAGCGAGTTCACCACCCGATTGGTCTTGCCACCGTCTTTGATGAGAAAAAACAGGCCGCTGAAAAGGCTGAAAATGACGGCGAGCATGAGAAAAATGATTAGGGCTTTGAGCATAGCAATCTCTCTGAAAAAACTCTCTGGTGTTTGTTCCTGTTGCTGCCATGTTTACTATAGCAGACCATGACTGAGGCAAAAAAAAACCCCCGGCAGTGGCACTTTGATTGGCGAATGATGGTTTTTGCTGGCGCCTTCCTGCCGCTGTTGGTAGCCTTGGGCATCTGGCAGCTTAATCGCGCCGAGGAAAAACAGGCCCTGTTGGGCCAATGGCAACAGGAGGCGCAAAACCTCGAGTGGCCAGATCTTGTGGCCAATGGGTTGGAGGACGGCAGGCCAGTAACGGTTACCGGACTCTACGGTGAACGCAGCTGGTTGTTGGATAACCGGACCCGCGATGGCATCGCAGGTTATGAGGTATTAACCGCTTTTTACCCGATTCAGGGCCCACCGGTTCTCGTCAACAGGGGCTGGGTTGCGGCGCCGAGAATGCGAATCGAACTTCCTGACGTGGCGCCCCCAACTGACTTGTATAGCCTGACTGGACGTATATATCATTATCCCGTACCGCCGGTTTTGTCGGGTAAGGTATCTCCCGAGGAAGGCTGGCCCAAGCGGGTGCAGGCGCTCCCCGAATCGGTTGCGAGAGCCGAGATTGCAGAACTCCCCGATGCCATCATCCGGCTTGGGGACAGCGACCAGCCCGGGGCTTATCGCGCCGACTGGGAGCCGGACTTGATGGGGCCGCAAACACATTACGGGTATGCGGCACAATGGTTTGCACTAGCGTTAGTGCTGAGTGTGTTGACCGTGGTCGCAAGCTATCGAAAGACGGGAACCAACAACGACGGTGATAATGGCTAATCGAACATCCCTGCAGGACGAAAGAGACGGTCCCACGCCCGAGCAGACTCGCAGAGGCCGGCGTACCGCATTTTTGCTGTTTGCACTTGGCTTCGGGCCAATGATTCTGGCAACCGTCATGTTTTATACCGGCTGGCTGAATCCGGCCGGACACACCAATCAGGGTGTGCTGATAAAACCGACGGTGCCAGTGGCAGATCTTCGCCTTGAAACACTGTCTGGCGAGCCCCTCATGAAACGTTTCAGTGCGGCCCAGACGGACCCCCAGTGGTTGCTTCTGGTTGCGGCGGGCAACTGCGATAGCCGCTGTGAAGAACTGCTTTATCTGGCCAGACAAGCGAACATTGCCTTGGGAAAAAATGCTGACCGGGTATCAAGAGCCGCAGTGCTTGGCGAGGTTGGCGGCGATCTGGCTGCGCGCTGGCCTACAGAGTATCGATTGATGGAGCGCTTGGTGTCGGCGAAGGGCACAAAGCCAGCTTGGCCTGAAGGCGTGGACCCGGCAAAAGAGCCGCGTATCATGTTGGTTGACCCGTTCGGAAACGTCATGATGCACTACGGTCCGGAAAATTCTGGCAAGGATATGCTCAAAGATCTGAAACACCTGCTCAAACTGTCACAGGTTGGCTGAGGGCCAACCCGAAGGAGTCATCTTGAATCATCGTCCCCGGGGTAATAACCCACAGGGCAGAGCCATGGTGAATTGGGCAACCTTTTCCGTTGTGCTTGCGGTTGTGGTGATTATGTTAGGCGCCTGGACCCGGTTGTCTGATTCCGGTTTGGGCTGCCCCGACTGGCCGGGCTGTTACGGCTTTATAACGGTGCCCCAGAGCGAATCCCACATCGCCATTGCCAATGCCCGGTTCCCGGACGCTCCGGTGGATGTTGCCAAAGGCTGGCCGGAAATGATTCATCGCTATGCTGCTGCAACGCTGGGGCTGGTTGTGTTCGGATTGGCTGCAAGTGCCGTTCGCCGGCGTCGTAGCGGAGTGCCGTTCAAGCTGCCCTTGTTCATTGCGGGCTTTATTCTGCTGCAGGGAGCCTTCGGTATGTGGACGGTCACCCTCAAGCTCTGGCCCCAAGTGGTTGCGTTGCACTTACTCGGTGGCTTCACCACGTTGAGTCTGTTGACCTTGCTGATGCTGCGTTTGCGGAAGTTTTCGGCGCATCGAGGGTCAACCGAGACATCACCATCCCCGGCACCACCAAATCCTGTAGACTTAACGGGCAACCTGGCCGGTTTGCGCCCATGGATCTTCGGTGGTCTATTTCTGATTATTATGCAGATTGCGTTGGGCGCCTGGACCGCATCGAATTATGCGGCAATTGCCTGTACAGACTTGCCAACCTGTCAGGGCCAGTGGTGGCCTGAAGGTATGGATTTTCAACACGGCTTTGACATAACCCAGCACGTTGGCCCTAATTATCTGGGTGGGCAACTCACAGGCGCTGGACGGGTGGCGATTCACGTAACCCACAGAGCGGGTGCGATGGTGGTGCTGCTCTATTTTGCCTTTTTGCTGTCATTGATCTGGCGCCGTGACAAGAGCCGGGCACTGCGCGGCCCCGTTCGGCTGGTTGCGGTAGCGCTGGCGGCTCAGATTACGCTTGGGCTTGCCAACGTTTTGTTTTACATTCCCCTGCCGATTGCGGTTGCCCACAACGCCATGGGCGCCGGGCTGCTGTTGTCGGTTATTTATCTGATCTGGCGGCACTACCAATTGTTGCTGCCACAGGCGAAGGCTGAAGCAGCAATACAGACGAAAACGATGCATAAGGAGGTTACGGCGTGAGTGAGCAAGTCGAGGTACTGCCGGCCCAAGGCGTTACCAACCAACCCGCCCGTTCAATTTCCTGGCGGGATTACCTGGAGCTGACCAAGCCCCGGGTTGTGGCGCTGATGATCCTGACGTCGGTTATTGGCATGTTGCTGGCCACTTCCGGATTACCCGGTTTGAGCGTTCTGATTTGGGGCAATCTGGGTATTGCCTTGCTGGCCGGAGCCGCTGCCGTGGTCAACCACGTGGTTGACCAGAAGATCGATACCGTGATGGCCCGTACCCGCAAACGCCCGGTCGCTACGGGCAAAATCTCTTCGATAGAAGCCATCCTGTTTGCCGCACTGCTGGCCACTGTTGGCATGGTGGTGTTGATATGGCAAGTCAATCATCTGACCGCCTGGCTCACACTGGCCTCTTTGGTGGGGTATGCCGGTGTTTACACGTTGTTCCTGAAGCGGGCAACGCCACAGAACATCACCATCGGCGGACTCGCGGGGGCCATGCCGCCGCTGTTGGGCTGGACGGCGGTAACCGGTCAGGTAGACGGCCATGCGCTGCTGCTGGTGCTGATTATCTTCGCCTGGACGCCACCACACTTCTGGGCGCTGGCTATTCACCGGAAAGAAGAATATGCCAAAGCCGGTATTCCCATGCTGCCGGTTACCCATGGCAATAAATTCACCGAACTGCACATCCTGCTTTACACTCTCATCTTGCTGGCAGTGAGTTTACTGCCGTTTGTAACCGGCATGTCCGGCTGGATTTATCTCGCGGGCGCTATGGTTCTCGGTTTGCGCTTTCTCCAATACGCAGTGCGGTTGCTCAGAGGCGATGATCGCAGGGTAGCGCTGAAGACCTTCAAATTCTCCATCACATACCTGATGGTGCTTTTTGTGGTACTGCTTGTGGATCACTACGTTTTTTTTTGATTTTGTGAAGACGTGCCAGCAAAAGGGCGTCTTTTTCTCCCGGCGGGAAAGGCTTCTGGACCACAATCGCGGTGTTAATGCGGAGCCTGCTAATTGGAGTTGTGATGAACCGTTCAGTTCAAATCACGGTGTCTGTTCTTTTGTTTGTCGTGGTTCTGATTTTTGGTCTGGTTATTGGGCTGCAGGTATTTACGGTCGGTAGCGGGGAGCCGACCCCGGCACCGGATCTTACCGAGATGAACACCTACGTGTATGACCAGCCACGGCCTTTGGCAGAGTTTACGCTGACCAACGAAAATGGCGAAACCGTCACCCGGCAAAGCCTTCGGGGCAAGTGGACGTTTGCGTTTGTGGGTTACACAAACTGCCCGGATGTTTGCCCGGCCGCCATGGCCAATCTTCGACGCATGAACACAATGCTGTCCAAAGCGTTGCCCCAGCCTGATTATCTGCTGGTTAGCGCCGATCCCGAGCACGACACACCGGAACAGCTCAAATCTTACACAGCGTTTTTTGGTGAGAATTTTCACGGGTTGACCGGGGATCTTGAAACGCTGCGGGCGTTGGCCAGGAGCCTGAGTGCGGTGTTCGTTCAGCGCGAGGTCGATGGCGAACTGTTGGTTGACCACAGCGCCCATTTTGCGCTGGTGAATCCGGACGGTGATCTGGCGGCACTTATCCAGCCGCCCCATAATCCCGAGCATCTTGCTGAGGCTTTCGAGCGCATTTATCAGTGGGCCAAGGCAAATCAGGAACGCACTCGCTCCTGAAACGGTGGGGAGCCTGTTCTGTCGAGGGCGCACTGACATTGCGGCTGGATTCGCCTAGACTGCGCGAGGGAATACACACTCGCCGGAACAGACAGCATGTCACATCAGTACAACACGACGTCGAAAGAACTCTTTGCCGTTCTGACGGCCGGCGCTGTCGTATTGATGGTCGTTCATGGGCTTGGGCGGTTTATTTTTACACCGTTGCTGCCGTATCTGGTAGAAGACGGCCAGTTCAGCGCGCCCGACGGCGCGGCCGTCGCCACCTGGAATTATCTCGGTTACCTCATGGGGGCCATACTGGCCATTCGCTGGTACCGGGTGGCACAAATCCGTATTCTGCTGCCGGTTTCCCTTACGGTGCACGTTGTAACCACCTTGCTCATCACCCAAACCGATAATCTGACGGCCATCTCCGGTAGCCGCTGGTTGAATGGCGTCGCTAACGGTATTGTTTTTGTGCAGGCGCCCGCCTTGATTCTGGAATGGCTGGTGCTGCGCAACCGGGCCAGCATGAGTGGGCTCGTATACATAGGCGTGGGCCTGGGACTGTTGGTCTCCAGCGGGCTGGTCACCGGCAGCGCCGGTATGCTCGAGGGTGCCGAGCGCTGGTGGCCCGCCGCGTTGCTATCGATCCCACTCGCCCTGTGGGGCGCGAATCGGTTGACCCGCCTGGAACTGCCCGACGAAGACCGCGATACAAACGGCAAGGCCACAGCCACCACGCCACTGTTTGACCGTGCCAGCATTCCCCTGTTTCTTGCATACGGTGGTGCCGGACTGGGCTACATTCTCCCGCTTACGTTTCTGCCGCTACTGGCCAAGCTGGAGCTTGAGGCCGACCACTGGCTACTCGACGGAACCTGGGTCATTGTTGCTCTATGCACCATACCGGCCGCCTGGCTGTGGAACCGGCTGGGCACTAAATTGGGTGATCTCCCCGCGCTGAAACTGAATTTTCTGATCCAGTTGGCGGGTGTGCTGGCCGCCGTACTTCTGCCTGGCGCCATAGGCCTGGTGCTGTGTGCGGCGCTGGTAGGTGGCACATTTCTCGGCACCGTATTGCTCACGCAGCGCATCGGCCGCGCCCTGCACCCGCACCAAGGCCCACGATTGTCGGCGGCCATGGTCGCGCTTTACGGCTTTACCCAGATGGTCGGCCCCTGGCTGACCAAGCAATGGCTGGATGCCGGTGGCACGCTGGATTCTGCCTTCGGCATTGGCGTAGCCGCGCTCGCCTTCGGGCTGATATTCGTATTCTTCGTGCCTCGCGCCGACGTGTGGCATGCGCGAACCCTTCGCTTTGACTGACAAAACAGTACTTCCCATAGATCACATTCTGGCAGAGTTGAAACAGACTCTGGTGCACGCCAATACCGCCTTGTTGCAGGCGCCACCGGGCGCGGGGAAAACCACTCGTGTGCCCTTGGCGCTGCTGGATGCACCCTGGTTGCAGGGCCGTAAGATCCTGATGCTGGAACCAAGGCGGCTGGCCGCCCGGTCAGCGGCAAGGTTTATGGCAACGCAGTTGGCTGAAAACGCCGGACAGACCGTCGGTTACCGAACGCGGCTGGATACCAGGGTGTCCAGCGCGACTCGCATAGAAGTGGTCACTGAAGGCATACTCACCCGGCTGATTCAGAGCGACCCCATGCTGGAAGACTACGGTGCCGTGCTGTTCGATGAGTTTCATGAACGCTCGTTGCAAGCCGATCTCGGTTTGGCGCTTGTGCGTGAGACCCAGGAAGCGCTGCGGGACGACCTGCGGGTGTTGGTCATGTCAGCAACGCTGGATACGGCGCCTATTGCCCGCATGCTTGGGGATGTGCCTGTTTTGAGCAGTGAGGGTCGGGCGTTTCCGGTGGACGTATTCTACCGGCCCGCGCCTGCCACACAGCGGCATCCTCGTCTGGTGGATCAGGTAGTGGCAGTGATTATTGAAGCGCTGGCGCAACAACCCGGCTCGGTATTGGTGTTCCTGCCGGGCGCCGGGGAAATTCACCGGGTGGCTCAAGCACTGGCCGGTCAGGTGACATCAAATGTTGTGATCGCGCCCCTGTTTGGCAATCTCAAGGCCGCAGAGCAGGATCAAGCCATCGCGCCGGCTGCATCGGGTACCCGCAAAGTGGTGCTGGCAACCGCGATTGCGGAAACCAGCCTGACCATTGAAGGCGTGCGCGTGGTGGTGGATAGCGGCCAGCAGCGTCGCGCGGTGTTCGACCCCAACAGCGGGATGACGCGGCTGGTAACCGGGCGTGTCTCGAAGGCGTCGGCTGAGCAACGCAAAGGTCGCGCCGGTCGCGTTGAGCCAGGCGTGTGTTACCGATTATGGAGTGAGTCGGAGCAGTTCGGGCTGGCGGAGTTTACGCCGCCGGAGATTCGCGAAGCCGATCTGGCCCCGTTGGTGCTTGAACTGGCCAATTGGGGCGCTCGCACACCGGACAAGCTCGTGTGGATTGATCCCCCGCCTCCCGCCCACTGGCAACAGGGTGTGGAGCTTCTGCAGTGGCTGGACATGCTGGATAACGAGGGTGCGATTACCGAGCACGGTAAATCGGTTCGGGCGCTGGGCATTCATCCGCGCCTGGCACACATGGTGATACTGGGTCGGTCGCTTGGGCTGGGCAGGCTGGCGGCAGAACTGGCCGCGCTGCTGGAAGATCGGGATGTACTGGGCCCCGGCGCCGGCGCAGATATGCAGGAGCGGATAAGAGTCCTGCGTGAAGAGCAAGGGCGAGGACCAGGAGGAGAGCGCGGCGCCCGGCGCGCAGACCCGCACCGGCTTCAGGCGCTGCGCCAGCAGGCAAAGCGCCTGTTCGAGCCTGGCGTCCACAAACAAAACGAACAGGATCCGGTGCCTACGGCTGCTGAAGTCGGCCGTTTGTTAGCCCTCGCTTATCCGGATCGTATCGGCAAGCGCCGGCCCGGAGACGCGCCACGCTATCAGCTCAGCAATGGCAAAGGCGCGATGCTGCGAGAAGACGATGGGCTGGCCCGGCATGAATGGTTGGTGGCCGCAGATCTGGATGGTAAATCAAGGGAGGCAACCATCTATCTGGCGGCGCCGGTGGATCTGCCCACCCTGGAAGCCGATCTGGCGGCCCACATCCGTGAGCAAGACGAAGCCGAGTGGGATGATAAACGCGGCACGGTGGTTGCCCGGCGAACCCGTCGACTGGGCGCGCTGCTTCTTACCGCACGATCCCTGGGCAAACCCTCACCCGAGCTGGTACAGCAGGGCATACTGGCGGCGGTTGCGCGCAGGGGGCTGGACAGCCTGCCCTGGACCCCCGGGGCCCGGCAATGGCAGGCTCGAGTCTTGCTGCTGGCCAAACACTTTCCCGGGCAGTGGCCAGATGCCAGTGACCGGGCGCTGACAGATGCCCTGGAACGCTGGCTTGCCCCCTTCCTTATCGGCATCAATCGCTGGTCTGACCTGGCCCGGTTGAACCTGCAGAACGCCCTGAACAGCCTGCTGGATTACCCGCAACAGCAGCAGTTGGCAGAACTGGCTCCAACCAGTCTGGTTATTCCCACCGGCAGCTCCGTTACTCTGGATTACACGGTTGAGAACGGACCGGTATTGGCGGCTAAGTTGCAGGCATTGTTCGGCTGGACCAAGACGCCGGTGTTAGCAGGCGGGAAGGTGCCGGTATTGATTCACCTGCTTTCGCCAGCCCAAAGGCCACTGGCGGTAACGGCAGATCTGGCCAGTTTCTGGACGCACGTCTATCCACAGGTGCGCAAAGACACTCGTGGCCGTTACCCCAAGCATCCCTGGCCCGAAGACCCGTTTACCGCCGTTGCCCAGCAGGGTGTTAAACGAAAGTGATCCGGTTGATGATTTCACGATAAACCATGAACGCCATCAGGTAAGGCCATAAACTACTTGCGCACGGGCCAAAACTGCTTAAAATTCGTTCACTTCTTCCCTCGCGACCCAATCCATGCACTGTGTATCGTTTAATATTTTTCGCACCCTTGGTTTTCCCGACACAACCGTACTCAAACCGGAACACTTCCTGCGTCACAAAGAGTTGCTGCGCGAGGCAGACTGGGTGCTGTTCCCTGAATACTGGCAGCTCAACGCGCTCGTGCACGGCTTGAAATGCCGTGTTTTTCCGAGCATTGCCAGCTATCGGATTGGCCACGACAAGGTCGAAATGACCCGGGCGTTTGAGGCGGTAGCGCCCGAACACATCCCCTGGACAATCATTGAAGCTAACGGGCCCGAGGAGCGCGAGCAGATCTGGAACGCCATGGTGCTGCCGTTCGTTGCGAAGCTGCCCAAGGCCAGCATGGGCGAAGGTGTGTGGCTGATCGAAACCCGTGACGATTGGCGCACTTACTGCGAACGCACGGAGGTTCTGTACGCTCAGGAATACCTGCCGCTGGATCGCGACGCACGGATTGTTGTGGTCGGCGACAAAGTTGTAACCGCATACTGGCGCACCCAGGCAGATCAGGGTTTTTACAACAACGTGTCCCGGGGCGGCAGGATTGATCACAGTCCGGTACCGGCCGTCATGACCAATCTGGCCCTCCGGCTTGCCCGGGATTTGGGCGTGGATCACGCCGGTTTTGATATTGCGTTAGTGGAAGGCTACCCCTACGTGCTGGAATTTAACCGCTTGTTTGGCAACCAGGGGCTGGGCCAGGGCAGTGAACTGCCAGCCGCCATTATGGCGTACTTGCGGCAGCACAGTGAGCCCCGGGACCCAGGCAACTCGACGAACCCTGAGCCTGCCCGCCCCATAGCGGTCTGAGCCTGTGGCTCAATCGGCTACAGATTGTTGTAACGGTTAATATCAAAAATACCCGCTTGCAAGGGCTGGTGCTCAAGCTGCCAGGCCGTGATGTCCTGAAGGATCTCCCAGAATCGCCGATGCGTTCGGCGCACGCCCCAAACGCTCACCAGCTGGTCAAAGGCGGGCTGCTCTTCCATTTTCAGCGCTTTCAGTCGGTCTTTGAACAGCCCCAGCTGAGATGCCGGAATGTCGAACATGAAGTTCGGATAGCTGCCGATGATTCCCGGGTAGATGGTTAACTTGTCGTTCTCCGGCTGATAACGCAAACTCTCGCCCAGCAGGAAAGCGACGCTGCTGTGGGCGCGGTCGCGGATTACCGTGTAAACCGTGCGTTCGCCTTCTTCGTTGTAAACCCTCAGAAAGGTGACGTCGGGAAGGTAGCGAATCGCGGGTAGGAATTCAGCGCGGGTGGCGGCCAGCTCCGAAAGCACCTGATCCGCATCACGAATCCAGTCAGGCTGGTCTTTGCGGCCGCAATCACTGCCGCCACATCGGTTGATGGGGTCGTCATGCTCTGCATTCAGTTCGCGGAATTTCAACAGCAGGCGCGCGCCCAACTCTTCGTTGAACGCTGAGGTTGCGAAGGGCACCTGTGAGGATGTGGTGTCATCCATGCTGGTGTAGCTGTAGTCCAGCTTCAATTTGCCGGCGCCCTGATACCACTGTTGCAACACCCGGTTGCGCTCACCCGGCGGAACCAGACGCAAGTAATCCTGCTCGCCGCCGTTGCGAATCAAGTCAAAGTAAAGCCGCGTCTGGGCCTGATGGGCCACACTGCCGAACACATCAAAATTCACCACCAGCTCGTAATAGGTGCGCTCAAACAGCGGATAGTCCATCCACCAGCTGGTCAGAGGAACCTGGCCAATCAGGCCCCGTTGCACGGAGGCGTTGTCGTGATGGCGAAAAACGGTTAGCAGTGCATTGGTGTTGTTGCCGTCGCCGTCCCAGATCTGATCGAGGGATGCGCCCTTGGGATAGGCTTCAGCGTAGGCTTTGTTTCGTATCTCATGGTAGCGGTTGCGCTTGTCTTTGTAGTTCCTCCAGTTATCCCCGAGATCCAGCAGATCCCCGTCCTGCCCCGGCAGCGCCAGTAGTGGTGTTACTTTTTCACGATAGTCTGCACTGGTTACATACAGATCGTCTTCAGGATCGTGGTAGGTCACCCAAAATTGATCACGAATCACGTCGGTGGCAATCTGGCCGCGGCACACCGGTCCGCGAATGAAGGTGCGGGTGAAGTACTCTGCGTTGTCCAGCATGAACTGATAACGGGCTTTTGCCGGGATGGCTGCAAAGGTCACAAACGGGTTGGCGCGGCTGTCCCGGCTGTAATCCGGCGCGGTTTCCACTTGCCAGTCACCGGTTTCAAACAATTCTCGGGTGCGCTCGAACGGTTTGTCCCCGAAAGCGAAGGTAATGTGTCGCTTATGCACGATGCTGCCGGCTACCGGGCGCAGGCGGTAATACAGCGGGCCTTGGGGATCATCGTTAGGGCGTCGCGTCGCGATTATGTCGATGGCGGTACCCGGAGGCGTATGGGAGCGTACGATTTCGAAGAACCGGGTATCTGCGCCCCTGTCCTCAAAGTACAGATGGGCAAGATAGAGATGTTCGTAAATCCAGCGGCTGACCAACTGCCTGCGTTGGTCGCCTTGGTTGAGCCAGGTCTCCCAGCGCTGAATGTGGTTTTGCGCGACGTCGCTGACGTCGGTTTTTAACGGGCTGATGGCGCCTCCCTGGTTGAGCCAACCGGTGAGCGTGGCGTATTCGTCGTCGGTCAGGCCCGTCACGGCCAGAGGCATGCCCCCATAAGGGTGATCGCTGGCGTAATCCGAGAAGTCGTCGTTGCTGACACACTGATTGGCACGGGACAGTCCCAGTTCAATGTCGTCAGGCAGTTTGCTGTTGGGTGCAAATTCATACTGTTTGCCCAGGCGAATCATGTTTTCAAACAGGCTGCGAGTCTGGTCGCCCCGGGCCAATACCGAATAAAACCCCATCTCACGCCACTGCTGTTCGGTTTGGGCGTCGATGCCCAGGCGCGTGGTTTTTTGGGCTTCCAGGCGAGCACCATCGTAAACAGAGTCTTTGAGTGCACCGCGAATCAGGCCGTCGCTATATTCCATTTTTAACTGACAGGGCGCGTCAAAGCAGCCATGGCAGGCCAGGCACTTGGCTTCTACTATGGGGCGAACGTCGTCGTTGAAGCTGACCGGTTGTTGGGTGGCTGTGGGCAGCGCCTGTTTGAAGGTGGGCGGAGTCGTGCTTTCGGCACAGCCGGCCAGGAGCAGCAGGATAACGAGTGCTGCGGTAGTAAGTCGCGCCATTGAGGGCTCCTGAGGAAGATTGGGAATTCGTTGCTGCGGGATTATAAAGGGTTCTTCGGGTGTTCGCTAAGGCCTCTTTTTTAAGGGACGACCTGCGGCTTTTCGACGATTGGCCGATGTTTGGTTGCCGCTTTGATTATGGGTAGATGTGCTGATATCTGTGAGGCGGAGAAAGCCCGATTATCGCGATTATTGTCAGGGCCAATCCGGGTCTGGCCCACGCGCTTATGCATCGCTTTATTACCCTTGGGGGGAAACACCATCCATGACCGAGTCAGCCAACGCGAACATCGCTGATTACTACACCGCCGAGACCTTTAACCGCATCAAGGCATTCGCTGATAACAGAGAAACGCCGTTTGTGGTGATTGATACCGCGACCATTGATCGTCAGTACGACGAGCTGGTGGAAGGTTTTCCCTACGCCAATGTCTATTACGCGGTGAAGGCCAACCCGGCTCCGCAGGTTTTGACCATGCTGCGGGACAAGGGTGCAAGTTTCGATATTGCGTCTGTGTATGAGTTGGAAAAGGTAATGGCGCTGGGCGTAACGGCTGACCGGATCAGTTACGGCAACACCATCAAGAAGGCGCGGGATATTCGCACGTTTTATGAGAAAGGCGTGCGTATGTTTGCCACGGATTCCGAGGCGGATCTGCGCACCCTTGCCAAGGCGGCTCCTGGTTCAAAGATTTACGTGCGCATTTTGACCGACGGTACACAAACCGCCGATTGGCCGCTTTCGCGCAAATTTGGTTGCGAGAACGACATGGCGATGGATCTGCTGATCCTGGCCCGGGATCTGGGGCTTGTGCCCTATGGCGTATCGTTCCACGTGGGTTCCCAGCAGCGAGAGATAGGCGCGTGGGATTCGGCGCTGAACAAGGTAAAGGTCATTTTCGAGCGCCTGAAAGAAGAAGACGGTATTGAGTTGAAGATGATCAACATGGGCGGTGGCTTCCCGGCCAACTACATCAACCGGACGAATGAGCTGGGTGTGTATGCATCCGAAATCACCCGTTTTCTGAAGGAAGACTTCGGAGACGAGTTGCCTGAAATCATTATCGAGCCCGGCCGGTCGCTGATTTCCAATGCCGGTGTGCTGGTAAGCGAGGTGGTTCTGATTGCCCGCAAATCCCGCACGGCTTTGCACCGCTGGGTGTTTACCGATGTGGGCAAGTTCAATGGATTGATCGAGACGCTGGATGAGTCGATCAAGTTCCCCATCTGGACGGACAAAAAGGGTGAAGGTGAAGACTGCGTGATTGCCGGGCCAACGTGCGATAGCGCGGACATCATGTACGAGCATCACAAGTACCCGTTGCCGCTGAATCTGGCGATTGGTGATCGCATGTATTGGTTGTCCACCGGCGCCTACACTACGACTTACAGTGCTGTAGAGTTCAACGGGTTTCCTCCGTTGAAGGACTTCTACATCTGACGTTGAGTCGGGGCCTGCTTAATTGGAGCATGGCCGGGGAGCGGGGTGTCTTTTCTTCTGGGAAAAACAACTCGCTTTGCTCAGACATTTTTTTCCCAGAAGAAAAGACACCCCGCTCCCCGGCTTTTGGCCATTGGTGGGGGCGCTTTAAAGCCGTTGGAGGTTGAGTTTGATCGCCAACGGGGAGACTAGGACGCCGTAGGCGATCATAACTGCTATGGCGTGCCTTATGTCGCCCGTCCAATCTGAGAGCAATCCGCCTGCCATGGGCACTGCGAAGGCCATGGTGTAGCCGACCAGAAAGTTGCCAGCCGATAGCCGGCCGGTTTCACTGGCGCTCACCAGTAGCGGCGGCAGTGCGACCATCATGATCAACAGTATGCCGGCGGTGAAGCTCATGAACGTTGCGCTGGCGATTGCCCACCATCCGGTAAATACCAGAATGCCCAGGGTTCCCAACAGGCTGAGTACCAGCATGATGATCAGCGGGGCTTTTCGGCCGACCCAGTAGCGGGCCATTTTCAGCATCAGCAGTGAGGCAAACACCTGGGCGATGTTGTACCAGAACAGGGCGTTGGTGAGGTTGTCGAATTCGCCTCTTTGTTCCAGTAGAGCACCCAGGTAGGCGTTTACGCCGAAAAACAGCGAGCCTGAAACGCCGAGTAACAAGCCGAGTTTCAGGGTGAGCGGATTTTTCCAATCTGGCAGCCATGCAACTTTGCGCGTGGGTCGGGCCAGGTCACGTTTGGGCAGGAACAGGGCGGCGGCAACCAGCAGTGCGGGTAATGACCAGACAAGTAGGGTTGCGCGCCAGCTGTTATCCAGCGCCGGCATGATAACCGGCAGAGTGATGCCCGCGCCTATGAACTCGCCCATGAGCATACCGTTCATGTAGATGGCCGAACCAATCGCCAGGTGCTTTGTCGCCAGCCAGCGTGGCAGCAGCGCCGGCAGTGCCGGTTGCATCATGGCAACGCCCAGCCCCATAGCAGCGCTGGTCAGCATCAACGTGGCGGTGTCTGGGGCCAGGCCCCGGCCTGCGGAGCCAATAACCATGATCACCATGGCGAAGGCGAGCGTGTTGCGCGGGCCTATGCGCGATATCGACAGCGAGCCGGGCATGGCGCCTATCGCAAGCATCAGAATGGGTAAGGTGGTCAGTGCGCCGGTGAGGGTCTGAGACAGCGCCAGTTCGTCACCGATAAACGGCGCCAGCGGCGGCGCAACCAGTATCGGGATGCGAAGGTAAACCCCGGCAAGCCAAAGCAACAGCGCCACCGGCAGCAACCCTGCTGTTGAAGGCGCTGTCGATGGCTGTATTGGTATTGCCGGTTTTTCAGTAGCAGACAAAAAGCTTAGTCTTCGCTGGTATCCGCCAGATACGCGCCGTCTTTGTCATGCACTTCCTGCCCGGTAACCGGCGGGTTGAACGAGCAGATCAGACGCATGTCTTCGGTACCGCCGCGAAGGATGTGCTTGTCGTGCTTGTCGAGGGCATACAGAGTGCCGTCGGAGATTTCGTGGGTCTCACCCGTCGCAAGATCGGTAATGGAGCCATTACCCGCAACGCAGTAAACCGCTTCTAGATGGTTTTTGTACCAGAACGTATGCTCTGTGCCCGCAGGAATAATGGTTTCGTGGAAAGAGAAACCCATGCCGTCTTTTTTCAACAACAGGCGGCGACTGGTCCATTGCTGGGCGCTGACTTCGCGTTCTGTACCGATGATGTCTTGAACTCGTACAATTTTCATAAGCATTCCTCGTTGTTTGATGGAATAGCACTACAGTATAAACACTCCTTTCAGGTTCGATTCAACCGCCAGTCGTCGTAAATCGCCATACATTGTTCAATAGCGGCCTGAAACTTCTGCATTTGTCCCTCGTCCACAGGCTGTTTTTTGCGACACTTATCCAGGGTTTTTTGAATGACCTGACGGTGCTTTTTATCAAGACGTTCGAGCCAATGATGGTCGGCGGGCGCCAGATCGAGTAGCTCCCTACCTGCATGATTTCGATGGCTTATATGCCACCAGTGGTCCACCGCCCGGCCCAGCACCACGTAACCGAACTGACTGTCTTGCACCGGCCCGAACGTGGCGGTTTTCAAACCGTCCTGGAGCAGGCCGATATTCAGGGCCGGCAGCATGAACCGGCCGCTGTAAAAATAACTTCCCGCCGCGCCGATCAGCCCCCCCACCAACGCGCCTGTGCCCAGTGACGTCCCCAGAGTCAGCGCATCCAGACCGGCACCGCCAACGGCGCCTGCACCAAAACCCGCGGTGGCCAGATAGCGCTTGCTGACCGCCCAATGTTTGCGGCTGTCCTCTGAGAATAGATCATGATCGCTGTGCCATTCCAGCTCGGCTTCTTGCCGGCGGATGCTGTTGTGCTGGTACAGGTGCTCAATGTCGACCCGCAGAGACTGTTCCTGTTTGCGCTGATGCTGATACCAGTGTTGCCGGAGCTGGTCTGCAAGGGTGCTGTCGCTGGTGCCCGCAATTTGGTCCAGAGACAGTGTGCGCTTCTCCTGGAATGACATCATGGTCTTTAACGCCTTGGCAATGATGCCAGCCGCCTGGCGACGGCGCTGTTCTCGCTGGGCGGATAAATGTTCGGTGGCTTTGCCCAGAGACTGCTCCCAGTCTGGTTCGAGCTGGCCAAAGGCGCGCAAAAGGCTGAGGTGCTGCTCGAACGGAGCGCGCACAGCGTCGAACTTGCGTACAACCTGAAAGAACTGGCCCAATGCCGCCTGCCAGGTGTCGCTGTAGTCGTCAGGCCCTATGCTGTTGATCAGAGCGAGACTGGGCTGCCCGGTCCAGCGCAGGATGGTCATTTCTGCTTCATGCTGGGCGTTGTAGGGGGCGGAGCCGTCCACCACGTAAATAATACCGGCGCCTTCAAGCAGCGGCGTCAGTAGCTCGCACTCGTCGGTAAAACGGCCGTCGTCCTTATGTTGTGTTACAAACGCGCGCACCGTTTCGCTATGGTCCGAAGCCGAGATGCTGTGAGCCTCCAGCCACTCCAGAACCCGCCGTGGCCGCTGGAATCCCGGCGTATCCACCAGCGTGTAGAGAATTTTGCCGTCTACGCTCAACGGGTAGGATTGCCGTGTGCGAGTAGTGCCCGGCTCCAGCGCTATGGCAATGGCATCGTTCTGCGACAGAGTGGCCACAACGCTGGATTTGCCCTTGTTCGGATGGCCCACAACGGCGAAGGTGGGTGCGGTGTTCATTCGACAACTCCCCGGCCCGTGTCAGAAACAGCGTCGTAATCCGGCAACAGGCTAACCGTTACAAATTCCGGCCCGACGCGTGCGGCAAATCTCAGCCATTGCTGAACCAGATGGGCATCTGGCGCCTGCTCGACGCGGTTAGCCAGTGGCACCAGGGCAACGTGAGTGCCCTTGGGCCAGAGCTCCCGGGCGCTGGTGAGAAAGTCGTCCAGTTCCCCCGTGGGTGGCTCCCAACTGCGGGTAAACAAAAGAACGCAGAGGCAGGATTCCTGCGCCAACTGCGTGGCTATTTCGTTCAGTGTCTGCCGATCGTCTGTCAGTGTCATTCCGCCGCCGGCTTTGGTGATCAGGTTCTTGCCGGTGCTGATGATATCCGGCAACTCCGGATCGCCCGCACCGGCCCAGCGCAGCACTATGCGGGCATTCGGCAAAGGCTGCAGGCTCAGGGATGTTTTGGTGTCTGGCAGGTCGGCGGCGTCGTTGTGTTCGTTGCCCGTATCCAGAGCCGGTGTCTCCATGCGGTACATCAAGGCGCGTAGTGCCGGATGGCCGGCGAGAAGATGCGCGGCCTTACGGCGAATCAGCACGCCTGCCAACAGGGAAAGAACAAGCCGGGGCAGCAGAGCCCAAGTTGTCCAGAGCATGGCAACAAAGGGCCACCACTGGCCCCAGCGCGCCGGATTCATGCCGTTCTGTCCCGCGCTGGCGCGGAAGAATCGAGTTGCTTCCACAAGCACAAAATCGGGCGCCGCGGCGGGCCACAACCACGCCCACGGCGATGCGATCGCGGTGACAAGTCGGTGATAGCTGCTGGCGTCAGTATCAAGAGTGGTGCTCCAGCCGAAGGCGAGATCCTGCAACACCACCATAACCAGCAGGGTTATAAGGCCTGTAATCGCAAAGCACAGCCCGCCAACCTGCGCTGCCCGGGCCATCAGAACCGGCTGAAGCCGCCCGGAAATGTCTGGCCCGCCGTTGCTTCCAACGCGCCTGAGCAGCCCACGCCACGGTTGCCAGCCCACCAGAGACTGAACAGTGGTCAGTAGCGCAAGCAGCAACTGAAAGCCCACAAAAGCCACAATCACCGTTACGTTGATGCGCTGGCCGCCGTCGTAAAAAAGCAGGCCGAGCATGGTCAGCACACCGAATACGGTGCCCGCTGCCACAAAACCGCTGTTGATCCTGTGCCAGAAGCGTAGGGTCTTCTCGGCCGATGATGTGCCTGCACCCGGGCCGCTGAGATGGTTCATCTGCGCCATCCAGCGTTCCGGACCGGGCGTGATGCCCTGCTGTTCGCAGGTGAGTGCAAACTTGCGATCCCGCCGGTGCAAAAATGCCGCGGCCTGACCCTTGTCTCTCTGGGCGCAGGCGTCGAAATCCAGCAGCAGGCGGAGGGCATGATCTGTCATGAACGGTTCCGGTTGTGAATTCGATCTGTGGGTCTTTGGTGTTAGGATATCGGCAATACCCTGTCCGATACCAGACAACGAGTTTTCATGCCCCATCATTTGATGAATTTGCGCCACGTACCGGATGACGAAGCCGAGGAAATACGGGCTTTGTTTGACGACCACGACGTGCGGTTTTACGAGACCCCGCCAAGTCGCTGGGGCGTCAGTATGGGCGGTTTCTGGGTGCACGACGATGACGAAGCCCAAAGAGCCAAGGAGTTACTGCAGGAGTACCAGCGCCAGCGCTTGGAAAGTCAGCGGGAAGCTTACGAGGCGCGGCGCCTGAATGGTGAATCAATGGGTGCTTGGCAGATGTTTCGCTACAAGCCTGTGCGCACCTTTGCCGCGTGTTTGGCGATTGTGGTGATGATTGGCCTGAGTCTGCTGCCGTTTATCCACATAGGCTAGCCACTCTCGAATGTCGGTTTGCCCGATGGTCAGGGCTTTTTGTTGTGGCGCATCAGAAATCCTGTGGCTTTGCTGATGGCGCTTCCGGCGGTGAGAAAGCTGGTAATGTGGCCGCGCAAACGCATCTCGAACAGTTCGCTTTCAACCCCGTTGGCCAGCAAGGTGTCGTGCAGCGTTTGAGCCTGGCGAAAGGGCACAAGGCTGTCCATGTTGCCGTGAAACAGGAAAAACGGCGGCGAATTGCGGGTGACGTAGGTGATGGGCGACGCGGCACGATACGTGTCTGGAATATCGGCCTTCGTGCCTCCCAGAAACTGACGTAAGAGTTTGCCGGAACCAAAGGCCGTCAGATCAGCAGGCGTGCCGCCGGCCACTACCGCGTTGAGGGCTGTGTCCGGGCCGCCATAAGGTTGGTTCAGGGATTCGGCGTCGTTCGAACTGGCTACCAGCGCCATCAAGGCAATCAGATGTGCCCCGGACGAAAAACCAAAACCGTTTACCCGAGAGGCATCCAGCCGGAATTGTTCCGCGTTGTGGTTCAGCCAGGTGCGGGCGATTTGCAGATCGTGTAATTGGGCCGGGAAGATGTAATCCGGTGCCAGGCGATAATCAATATTAAATACAGCAAAGCCATGGCTTGCCAGCTTTTCTGAAATCCAACTTATATCACTTCGGGAGCGCCCCTCCCAACCCCCACCGTGCACCATCAGCACAACGGGGTGAAGCTGTTCACCTTCGGGCAAATACAGATCTCCGTAGAGCTTTTTCGGCCAGTCATCGGGAGAAAACTGCACGCCGTGATTCACGGTGAACGATGTGTTCTTCAATTCGACGGGTTCTGCAGGCGCATTGTGATAACTCGCGCAGCCACCCAGGACCAGCGCGCTCACCAGCGTACCCACACCGACAAGGATTTTCAGCGTTTCATGGGCTCTCAAAGATCCATTCCTTTTTAGTGTTTCAAAGAAGACGTTTACGCTGTGCGGGCAGGACCGGACCTGTGTCGCTTTAATCGGCTGTCCGCCAATCACGACGATGTCCGGCTTTCAGGACAAACAGGCTGCCGTGACCCTGATAGCGCGAGTCCTGATACGAATCCGAACCAGGACGGCGGTAAAGTTGTCCGGAAACCGGGACAAATAATGCTACGCTCAAAAGAAGTCTCGAAAATAATCAATAAAAACAATAAGGTAAAATTATGGCACAGGAAGCGCATAGGGGTTGTTTCGGGTCGTGGTCCCGACCCGTTCTTAACAACAACAAATAAGGAACGACCATGAAACCTATCATAATCTGTACGCTGATCGGCGCGACAGGCTTTGCCCTGAGTGCCTGCAACAACAGCGAAAACGATAATGCGCCTGCCGTCAACCCAGTGCCCGGATTTATCCAGGGCAATATCCAACGCACCCACTATGACGGCGTTACCGATGATCTTCTGACCGCTGGCCTGGGTGCTACCGGCCTTGGCAGTTCAACGGCACCCGCGTTTTCAGACCCTCTCAACCCTTCGTCCGGTGAGCTGCGCCAGCTCGCGATTTATAATAATTACCGGGCACTGGTGGATACGTCGGCGGGTGGTGGTTATGGGGAGTTCTTTGGCCCCGGCGTAGGCAATGGCACGGAAGGGCTGATTTCGGGGCATGAATACATTGCGTTCATGACGGTATCGGGCAGCGATGTGCCTGTTACGGTGATGGCCCAGATACCTGACAGCTTTGATCCACAGAACCCGTGCATGATCACCGCGCCGTCTTCCGGTTCCCGGGGTATCTATGGCGCGATTGGAACGGCGGGCGAGTGGGGTTTGAAAAAAGGCTGTGCCCTGGTCTATACCGACAAAGGCAGCGGCACAGGCGCACACAACCTGGAAACCAATACGGCCCAGCGCCTTGATGGCACGCTAACCGCCGCCGCAGAACCTGTGCAGTTCCGGGCAGACCTGACCGATGCCGGGCGCAGTGATTTTAACGCTGCCTGGCCTGACCGTTTCGCCTGGAAACACGCACACTCGAAAGCTAACCCGGAAGCTGACTGGGGGCAGCACGTTCTGCAATCTATCGAGTTCGGGTTCTGGGCACTCAACGAACAATTCGCCAGTGACAGCAACGTTGCCGCGATCACCCCTGAAACCACTCTGGTTATTGCCTCCAGTGTTTCCAATGGGGGTGGCGCTTCGGTTCGAGCGGCGGAGCAGGACACCAAAGGCCTGATCGATGGCGTCGCGGTATCCGAACCTAATGTAAACCCGGTTGTGGATACCAGCTTCACCATTAACCAGGGTAATAACGCCGCGATTACCGAGCACAGCAGAAGCCTGTTGGAATACACCACCGCGCTGGCGGTTTACCAGGGTTGTGCCAACCAGGCGCCGGCTATCCGTGATGACGCACCGCTGAACGTCCTCAACCCTTCATCAGTGCGCGACAATATCTGTAACTCACTGGCCAACAAAGGGCTGGTTACAGGTGCAACGATTGACGACTACGCCACCGATGCGCTGCGCATCCTGAATGAGGACTTCGGCATCCAGCCCGAGCAGAACCTGCTCGCCCCGGTGCACTTTGCCTCCAAGGTTGCCCAGAGTATTTCCATGACCTATGCCAACGCCTATGGCCGTGCGGGTGTTGAAGAC
>NZ_DRGY01000022.1 GCF_011049865.1 Marinobacter antarcticus
CCGTTGGCGCCATCCTGCTGGGTTCTGTACCGGCCCAGTACGTCAGGGGCTTCTGTTGCGTTAATTGCACTCATGATTCGGTCCTCGCCCCGTTACTTCTGACCAAGTGTCAGTATGCGCTGCATCATGGATTTGGCCGTGTTCATAATGTCCACATTCATCTGAAAGCTTCGTGAAGACGACATCATATCTGCCATCTCTTCCACCACATTCACATTGGGGTAGAACACATAACCGTCTTCATTGGCGGCGGGATGACTGGGTTCGTAGCGCATCTGCAGTTCGGCATCGCTTTCAACAATGCCGTCAACGCGAACGCCCGCACCTGCGTTTTCGCTGTCCTGCATACCAAAGCCCTGCTGGTCGGGATTCAGCATCGACTGCTGAATCGCCGAGAAAACCGGCTTCCGCGCGCGATACGTTGAGTCTGTGCTGGAACTCGCCGTTTCTGCGTTGGCAATGTTTGAAGCGGTCGTATTCAGCCTCAGCGACTGCGCTGTCATGCCGGAACCGGCGATATCAAAAATGTTGCCCAGTGACATATTGATTCTCCTTCACTCGTCGTGAAACCGCGGATTACTCGCCTTTCAAGGCTTTGGTCATGCCGGCAAATTTGCTGTTAAGAAACTGGAAGCTGGCCTGGTAATCCATCGCGTTACGCATGAATCGGGTTTGCTCTGCCTGGGCGTCTACCGTATTGCCATCGACCGAGGGCTGGTTGGGTACCCGGTACAGCAAATCGGAATCTCCGGCGCCCCCTGAAATGTCCATATGGCCCTCTTGGGTTTTCTCCATGCTGAAGCCACTCATGCTGTCCTGAGCCTTCTGCATCATGGCCTGAAAGTCCAGATCCCGCGCCTTAAAGCCCGGCGTATCGGCGTTGGCCATATTGTTCGCCAGAATTTCAGCCCGCTGTACACGAGCCTCCAACGCGTGTTGGTGAATGCCAAGAGCTTTATCAAACGTGATCGCCATACAACCTCCGAAATTCCGTTACCGGTCGTCTGAAGCTTGGCCGGTATTGTTCTATGGCAGAACTAAAGCAATGCTGATGCCAGATTTTGAAAGCCCGGTGAATTCGGGCCATTACAGCCGGTTACCGATGGGAAACGGGTAGGAAAGGAATAGAAGGAGCGGCAATTTGTGAGCAAAGCGGCAAGCTGTTTCCTCCATGAAAACAGCCCGGAACACCCGTGTTTATTGCGCCGGCCAGGGGGCGACAAATTCGGCCAGCTCTGGCCTGGAAATCGCAGGTTTGGTAGACAACACCGTACCGGTGTAAAGAAAGCCGGTTATCGACTCCCCTTCTTCCAGGCCGAGCCCTTCCATAACCACCGGATGGTAGGCTAACTCGCCGGTGCGCCACATAACGCCGAAACCGGCATCTTCCAGCGCCAACCCAAGATAGCTCATGCTCGCGCCGGCTGAGAGTAGCTGCTCAACGTCGGGGACTTTTTTATGGTTTTTCAGTGACGCAATGCCAACAATAATCATCGGAGCACGCTGCGCTTTATTGCGTATTTTCTCCAGCTTCTTCTCATCACTCTTGTCATTCTTTTCAGAGTACCCGGCGGCGAATAGCTCGCCCAACGCGCTCAGACCATCGCCTTCAATTACCAGATACCGCCACGGGCGTAGCAGCGCATGATCTGGTGCGCGGGATGCGCAGGCAAAGGCGCTTTCGAGCGTTGCAGCATCAGGCGCCGGGGCTGCCAGCTTTGGCTCAGACGCCCTGTTGAGCAAAAAGTCAGTCACTGAACTCATATCAATTTTGTCCTTTTACCGAATCCGGTTGAAGGGTGCTCACGCAAACCCGGTGAATGATGGATTCAAGGCATCCAACGATCTCACTGCCGAATCAACCTGGAGCCAACCTGCTCTTCAGGCTCTGTGCTTCGCCAGGGATTAATATCAAGGCCACCACGGCGAGTGTAGCGGGCACACACCGTCAGGCTTTGCGGCTGGCACAGGTGCAACAGATCAATGAACAGCGTCTCGACGCAGTGCTCGTGAAAATCCTGTTTCTGACGGAAACTCACGATGTATCGCAACAAGCCCGCACGATCAACAGCGGGCCCTGTGTAGCGAATCAGCACGGTTCCCCAATCCGGCTGGCCGGTCACCGGGCAGTTGCTCTTCAACAAATGTGAGCAAAGCTGTTCGGTCACGACTGGCCCGGAAGCCGACAGCGACTCGGGTGCATAGTCATACACCACATCGTCTACCGGCTCGTTATCAATCAGCTCATAACCCGGCGGGCGCCCGGTAACAGCTGCGGAATCGTCCACGCTGAGAAAGCGAACCTGCACCGCGGCCTGGCTGACACCGGACAGGTCTCGCGTGATGGTTTCAACCACCTGATCCGCAGACGAAAACACCGTCTGATTCAGGGAGTTCAAATAGAGCTTGAGCGATTTGGATTCAACAATCGAAGGCGAGGCGGCAGGAAACCGGATTTCCGCCCACGCCAGATCGGGAATGCCGCCGGGGCGCAGCCAGGAAATCTCCCAGGCTTGCCACAGATCGCCGCCGAACCAAGGCCAACGACCGTCTTCCAGGCCGATACGACGGCGATTTTCTTCACGGGCTACCGGGAAAAGCAGAGCGGGATCATAGCGATCCGGGTAGTCGCTGGTTTTGCCAAGCGGCGCGTTATCCAGAGCCATAGTAGTTCCTGAAGATAGTCCTGAGATCAGTGGCGAATGCCCTTTCCGCGCTCAAGCAATTTAAGCGCAACGAAAGACAGCACCGTAATAAAGATGACAATCATCCCAAGGGACACAAACGGGTTCACATCAGACACACCGAGTATGCCAAACCGGAAGCCGTTCACCATATACAGAATCGGGTTCACCATCGACACGCTCTGCCAGAAATCGGGCAGCATATCGATGCTGTAAAACACCCCTCCAAGGTACGTGAGCGGTGTCAGAATGAAGGTGGGCACAATGGAGACATCGTCAAACTTGGTTGCCAGCAGCGCGTTGATGAAACCACCCACCGCAAACAGTGCCGACGTTAAAAATACCGTAATCACCACCATGGGCAGGTTGTGAATCTCCAGGCGCGTAAACGCCAGAGACAACAGCGTGACGATAAAGCCGATGCCCAAACCACGGGCCATTCCCCCGGTGACGTAGCCAGCCAGAATAATCCAGTTAGGCACAGGCGATACCAGCAATTCTTCAACACTGCGCTGAAACTTCATCGAGAAAAACGACGACACCACGTTCGCGTAAGAGCTGGTGATCACCGCCATCATGATCAGCCCGGGCACGATGAACGACATATAGTCGAAACCGCCCATGTCGCCGATTCTCGAGCCGATCAGGTTCCCGAAGATAATAAAATACAGCGTCATGGTCACCGCGGGTGGAAGCAACGTTTGGGGCCATATCCGGGTAAACCTGCGAATTTCCCGCAGCACAATCGTGCTGTAAGCGGTAAACAGCGCCTGCGCATTCATGCCCTGCCCTCCGTTGTTTCCTCTGCCGTTGGCGCATTGTGCTCCACCATCCGGATGAACAATTCTTCCAGCCGGTTGGCCTTGGTTCGCATACTGACAACCTTTATTCCTTGCTGGCCCAGTTGCAGGAACACATCGTTGAGCGCCTGGCCTTTATGAACATCTACCTCAAGCACGCCTTCGTCGTCCAGCCGACATGAGAAGCCTTCCAGTTCGGGCACGTTGTCCAGCGCTGTCTCTGCGTCGAGCAGAAACGTTTCAAGGCTGAGCTGCTGCAATAGTTCCCTCTTACTGGTGTTCCGAATGATGCGGCCGTGATCAATAATGGCGATATTCCGGCACAAGGCTTCGGCTTCTTCCAGATAATGCGTGGTAAGAATGATGGTTGTGCCCTGGCGATTCATTTCTTCAAGAAACGCCCACATGGACCGCCGCAGTTCAATATCCACGCCGGCGGTAGGCTCGTCCAGAATTAACAATCTGGGTTCGTGCACCAGAGCGCGGGCAATCATCAGGCGTCTTTTCATGCCTCCGGACAGCATGCGCGCCGGCGTGTTGCGCTTGTCCCAAAGGCCAAGTTTCTTGAGGTACTTCTCAGCCGATACGGCGGCCTTTTTTAAGGGAATTCCGTAATAGCCTGCCTGAATAGTGACAATGTCGAACACCTTCTCGAACTGATTGAAATTGAACTCCTGAGGCACAACGCCCAGGTGAAGTTTCGCATCAGAGAGATGGGTATCTATGTCGTAGCCAAACACCTTCACGTTGCCGGCCGATTTCGTTACCAGAGAACACACAATGCCCAGCGTGGTTGATTTGCCGGCACCGTTGGGGCCCAGCAACGCAAAGAAATCCCCTTGCGCCACACGGAGGTCGATACCCTTGAGAGCTTCAAATCCACTGCCGTAGGTTTTGGTGAGCCCCTCAATTTCCAGAGCATGGGTCATAACAGGTTCCAATTCGAAAAAGCGATTTGCAGAAAAGATACATTAATTGAGGCACGTCAGGCTTTTTCAAGGCTGAAACGCGGCCAAACAGGCCGCGGAGGTGGGGGTTAAAGAATGTCGGTCGGGATTAGCGGCTGATCAGCCGTGAAAAACTCCAGCGCGATTCCGCGCCGGTTACATCAAAACCAGCAGGGTCGAGCCCCTTGGTTCCGTGCGCAAGGCATTCCTTAATCGCGAGAATTTCAGCGGTTGTGTTGCTCTCATTGTGCTTTGCAAGATCAACCACCCGCGCCGTTTTTAACGGCTCATGATAGCGATCGGTCATAACCATAACGCGCGGCCACAACCGGCGCTTGGCAGAATGGGAAACAACAATACCGCGTTGACCGTCGGTCAATTCAACCAGGCTACCCGTTGGGTAAATACCGATCGCGCGAATAAAGCTCTCGACCAGTCCATCCTGAAATTCGATGTTTCGCATATCGTAGAGCAGAGTGACCGCTTTCGCCGGCGTCATCGGCTCGGCAACGCTTACTCTGGGCTCGATAAGCGATTCAAAAAACTCGGCAAGCCCGGCAATTTTGGCAAGCAGCGGGATTCTGTCGCCGCGAATGCCTTCCGGAAAACCAGAGCCGTTGTGTCGTTCACGATGCCCCTGCACAACGCTCAAAACCGCACGTGACAGGCCGCTGTCTTCCAGCATTGCCATACCTTTAACAACGTAAGTGCGGTAAAGCGCGTGGTCTTCCGGGCCAAGTTGGCCTTCCCGGCGCAGCAAGTCAGCCGATAACCGGGTTTTACCAACCTGAGACAACAAGCATCCCAGACCCAGGTGGTTCAGCAGGGTTTCGTTCAATCCAAGTTGACGCCCGCACACGAGCGCCCAGACCGACGTGTTAAGAGCATGGCGATAAACATGATCATCGTGCTGATGAATACGGCTCAACCAGAGCAACGCATCCGGCTGACGTATAACGCTGCTCACCATTTTGTTGATAACGGCCGCAACCGGCCGAAGGTCTCGAATATCCTGGGTGGCAACCGCTTTGTACAAACGTTCCAGCGCAACGCCAGCGTCTTCAAGCAGGTGTTTCGATGCCTTCATTTCCCGCTTTAATGTTGTCATGGGCTGATAGCGAACCGGCTCCCGGATGCTCAGCGGAGGAAGACGCAGTTCTTCCCGGCCTTCTCCCCTTCGGCGAGTTTTTGTACCGAAACCCGGGCCGGCAATTTTGGTCAGTGCAGCGGAATCCCGGGTCTCTGCAATGTCTATAGAAACCCATTTACAATGAGACACCAACGCACGGATGTCATCCTGAGAGCGGATGTGAAAGCCCTGAATGGGAAAAGGTGTTTGATGCCATGGCCGATCAAGATCGGACACAAACATGCCAACCTCCAGATCACACACCTCAACTTTCCTTTGACAGACGCCCACGTTTCACCCCTGAATACGCACTTTTGATGGCTACCATTTTTCTATGGTTGGTCGAAATAGTCCATTACAATTTGGTATCTCGAAGTAACGATGACAAGACAAACCGTAACGGTAACCTTCAACCCGAAACAATTTGTGGCAATGTGACCGACGTCACACAGCGTTAGCGAACTGCAAACCAAAGCCATCAACGGTTTTGCGAGCAACCACCATATCCAGCACCGGCGCCTCGACAGGCAACCCCTGCACTTGAACCTTCACTTTGTCACCGAGTTCAAGCGCAAATGGCTCATTATCCACCACAATGAACACACCACCATCGGATATGTCCCGGGTTGAAAAAACAAACTCCCCGAGTGCTTCGTGGCTTACTTTTACTTTGGCACTCATCGCCGTGCGACAGTACACCCTGCGATCATCTACAGCCATCTGCGACGTTCCTGTTCTTCACTCAGGTACATGGTAAACACTGTATGTTTATACGAACCCTATCCCGTAGATAGAGCACTGCAAAGGATAGCACCATTTTTCAGGAAGTATGCCAAAGGGAAGATTGACTTCACGCGTAACACAAATGAGAATGGTTGGCGTTTTTAGGAGCCTTGTAATTATTAAACAGCGACGACTAAACAGCCACTGTTAAACACAGGCCCAAACCCAACCAGCAGCATCTAAGGATGGCACCATGCGCATGAAACTCGTCGCAACGGCGGCAATTGCCCTCACAGCTCTTCCTCTTGCGGCCTCCGCAGACGGCGAAGTGAACATCTATTCTTACCGCCAGGCGTACTTGCTTGAACCGCTTCTGAATGCGTTTGAAGAAGAAACCGGCATCAAAAGCAACGTCGTATTTGCCAAACAGGGCCTGGCTGAACGTCTTGAGCGTGAGGGCCGCAACAGCCCGGCAGATGTGGTTATGACCGTTGACATTTCTCGCCTGAACGAGCTTGTTGAACGCGATCTGGTTCAGGGAGTGGGCAACGACGTTCTGAATAAAAATATTCCGGAGCACCTGCGCCATCCTGAAGGCAAATGGATAGCCCTTACCACACGGGCGCGGCTGATCTATACCTCCAAAGAGCGCGTTAAAGAAGGCGAAATCACTACGTACGAGCAACTGGCCGATGACAAGTGGGACAACCGCATTTGCACCCGCAGTGGCAAGCATCCTTATAACATTGCCCTGATCTCATCCATGATCGCGCATCACGGCGAAGCCGAGACTGAAACCTGGCTAAAAGGTCTCAAAGACAACCTGGCCCGCAGGCCCCAGGGCGGCGACACGGATCAGATAAAGGCGATTTCCGAGGGCGTGTGTGATGTCGCTATCGGCAACAGCTACTACTACGGCAACATGCTGCAGGATGACAATCTGCGCCCTGCGGCAGAAGCCGTGCGCCTGGTGTTCCCGAACGCAGAGGGTCGTGGCACCCACATCAATATAAGCGGCATTGCGCTGACCAAAAGCGCCCCGAACCGGGATAACGCCATCACGCTGATGGAATTTCTGTCATCGCCCAAAGCCCAGAGCATATATGCCACTGCCAACACCGAGTACCCCGCAAACCCGAACGTAAAGCCCACCGGGCTCGTGGCCGAATGGGGTGAAGTGCACCCAGACAGCTTGTCCCTGCACGACATCGCAGAAAATCGTAACGCGGCGGTCAAAATGGTTGACCGTGTAGACTACGACGGCGAGTAAGGGTCTCGGCGGGGGCCGCAAACAGCCCTCGCCTTCCTATCCAACCCATTTCACCAACAGGACCCCTATGAGCGAGGCCGCAACCAGCGTTAACCCCGCGCTGACTCAGCCCCCGCTGGCAAAGGGCACCTCACGCCGCTGGTTTTTCAGCGCACTGCTCATAACGGCCATCGTCGCCTTGCCTGTTCTATCCGTCATTTTTCTGGCCTTTTTCCCTGACGAAAATATCTGGCCACACCTGATGGAAACCACGTTACCCCGCTATCTTGTGACTACCCTGAAGCTTATGGTTGGCGTGGGCGCCATTACGCTGTTCATTGGCCTGTCTACCGCCTGGGCCATCACCATGTGCGAGTTCCCCGGGCGCAAATTCTTTGAATGGGCCATGCTGTTGCCGTTCGCTGTGCCGGCGTATGTTATTGCCTATGTTTACACCAGCCTTCTGGATTATGCCGGCCCGGTTCAGGGCGCTCTGAGAGAGGTGTTTGGCTGGGCCAACGCGTCGGATTACTGGTTCCCCGAAATCCGCAGCCTGGAAGGCGCCACGCTGATGATCGGTCTGGTGCTCTACCCATACGTTTATCTTCTCTCCCGGGCAGCGTTTTTAGAACAGTCCCCTTCGCTGTTCTCGGTCAGCCGTAGCCTGGGGCACTCCGCACTGAGCACGTTTTTCAAGGTGGTTTTGCCCATCGCCCGACCGGCCATTGCCGTGGGCCTGTCACTGGTGTTGATGGAAACACTGAACGATTTCGGAACGGTGGATTTCTTTGCCGTGCAAACGCTCACCGCCGGCCTGTTTGACACCTGGATGAACCTCGGCAATCTCGGGGGCGCCGCGCAGATTGCCACCACAATGCTCATATTTGTAGTGATTCTGGTCACACTGGAACGCTATTCCCGGAGGCGACAACAGCAATTTGCGGCCAGAGACAATCGCGAACCGATTCGCCGCTTCACCATGACCTTTCCCCGGCAATTGGTTTGCGTGGCCGTGTGCGCGGTGCCGGTGTTGCTCGGCTTTGTTATTCCCGGGGTAACGCTTGGTATTTACGCCTGGGAGTATTTTGATGAAAGCTGGAACCCGGAGTTTGTGCGTAACACGCTTAACAGCCTGTTTCTTTCCGGGACCGCAGCACTGACCACGCTGCTGATCGGCGTTACCCTGGCCTACAGCCGCAGGCTTCATAACACTCGCGGAATGCAGGTGCTCATGCGCCTTTCAAGCCTGGGCTACGCCATGCCGGGGGCCGTGCTGGCAGTGGGGGTTATTGTGCCTCTGGCAGGATTTGACAACTGGCTGGACAGCTTGATGCGAAACACATTCAACGTCAGCACCGGTTTGATACTCAGCGGCTCGGCCTTCGCCATTGTATTCGCCTACACCGTGAGATTTTTGGCGGTGTCAGCCGGTAGCGTAGAGAGTGCACTTCAGAAGATCACCCCGAGTATGGATATGGCCGCGCGGTCGCTCGGGAACAGCCCCGGTAAAACCCTGGTAAGAGTGCACTTGCCCATGCTTCGAGGCACGTTGATTACGGCGGCCCTGGTGGTGTTTGTGGACTGCATGAAAGAGCTACCGGCCACGCTGATACTTCGGCCGTTCAACTTTGAAACCCTGGCCACCTACGTGTACCAGTTTGCCTCCGATGAGCGCCTGTATCACAGTGCGCTGCCGGCTCTCATCATTGTTCTGGCGGGTATTGTTCCGATCATTCTGATGAGCCGGTCAATCTCCAGCACCCGCTCAATCGCCTGAGGCTGCTCCTCTTCATGCAGCCGAGCGCCCTTCTCAAAGCTGGGGCGTCGTTTTCGAGCGGGCATCCTGAACCACAAATCGGCCCTGAAACACGGCCACCGGATCAACCTGCGGCAAACTGTTGGGCGTTCCACAAAACACTTCTGTGGTTAAATCCAGCCGCCCTTTGCCGTGCCTTGCCAGGCTCTTTCTGAAGCGCTCGGGAATTTCGTCTCCCGGCAGCCGGCAAATGGCGTAAAAATCCGAGTTCACCGGCTCAAGATAATCAATGCTCCCGTTCTGCACCACCACACTGCCCTCTAGGCCGAGATCTGCCAGCGCAAGCTCCGTGACTCCCCAGGCGGCCGTTACAGCAACCGAATACACACTGCCGCCAAAACCTGTGCCCTGATGATTGCGGTTAGGCTCCAGCGGCGCACTCAAAAGCAGAGCGCTGCCATCCCACGAATGCAATTCAATGCCCAGAGCACGCGACAGGGGAATCTCGTCGTGAATACGCTTCTGGAATACGGAAAGCTGAGTCATTACTTTCTCCTGGGTATGTTTTATTGCCAAACCACCTTCTGGCGCTTTGCATACCACTCATTCACGTTGCCTTCGTAGGCGTCTTCCACCCGATTTCGCTTGAGCTTCAGCGTTGGCGTAAGGAAGCTGTTTTCAATCGACCACTCATCACTGATGATAATCACAAAGGCTAACTGCTCGTGCGGGTCCACCGTTTTATTCACGCTATCGACCAATTGGGTCAGGCTGGTCTCAAGCTCCTTGCGAAAACCGGCATCGGCCATCTTTGGTCGAACACCTTCTGCCAGTTGAATCATTGCGTAGGGCTGGATCTGGTTGGCACCAGACACACACACCATTTCAATGGACTGGTGTGCCATCAGGCGATTCTCGATGGGCGCGGGGGCAATGTATTTGCCCTTGCTGGTTTTAAAAATCTCCTTCATCCGGCCGGTAATTTTCAAACGCCCCAGTTCGTCAATTTCGCCTTTGTCGCCGGTTTTCAAAAAGCCGTCGTCAGTAAAGGTTTCAC
>NZ_DRGY01000023.1 GCF_011049865.1 Marinobacter antarcticus
GAAGAAGGTCTTTGACCAATGGGGACTCGTGTCGTTGCTTGATACAGTATTACGGCTTCAGCGCCGACCATGAACCGCCGTATACGGAACCGTACGTACGGTGGTGTGAGAGGACGGCGGGAGTAATCCCGCCTCCTACTCGATTCAGGCACAACATGGAAATATTGACTCATTCGGGCGTAAGGATGCAGTCAGAAACCTTTCGTTAACCCACACCGGCGCCTCACCGGTTCGGACTCTGTTTCTGGATATAAAGGTGTCTTTCACTCATGATGTTGATATAAGCCGCGAGAGAAGGCCCCGGACATGACGATTAAGCCTGTTTCATCCAGTGCCGCACCTGGCTGGGCCGAAGGAAAGCAGATCTGCAAGCGCGACCCTGTCCGGTTTCGGTATCAGTATGTCGAGTTGCAGCAGATAAGAATTGAGTTGCTCAAAGAAGCCACTGATGGCAATCATTGAAACCACTCTGCCTGAAGGCAGATGGCGTCGGATGATCAAGCACCCAGCTGTCAGAATTGCCATTCCGATTGTTATCGCGCTGATTGCAATGTTCGCCCTGCACAGTCTGGCGGCTCATGTGAAATGGGTCGACGTTAAAGCCGATCTTGTTGCGGCCACGCCCGCTTCGCTTCTCAAGGCGCTCGCCTTCACGGCAATCAGTTTTGTGGGCATCGCCTTTTATGACGTGCTTGCCGTCAACCTGGTCGCGCCATCGAAGGTGCCTTTTCGCATTGCCGCACTGGCGGGCGCGGCTGGCTATTCAATATCCGGGTTATTAGGTGTTTCTTACCTGACAGGCACCGCCGTTCGCTATCGTGTGTATTCGTCTTTCGGTCTTGATCTGGCGTCAGTCTCAGGGGTCATCGCAATATCCTGGAGCGGCTTTTGCTCGGGGCTGGCGTTGGTGTTTGGCGGTTTGTTGGCATTTCACCCATCGAGTTTGAGCGCCCTGTTGCCAATACCTCCGGCTCTTGAAACGGGGGCCGGCCTCGTTGCTCTGGGCGGGCTGCTTGCCTACCTCTTCTGGCTGGCGAGCGGAAAGCGAACGCTGAAGGCGGGAAGTTTCACAATCCCCCTGCCGGGCGCAAGAACGGGCATGGCCCTGACGGCCGCAGGCCTGCTTGATCTGGTCAGTGCGGCTTTGGTGCTTTACGTTCTTATGCCTGCGGATGTGGTGCAGAACCTGTCCTACTTCATTACGATTTACTTTGGCGCAGTCGCTTTAGGTATCCTCAGTCACTCCCCGGGTGGACTGGGCGTGTTCGAGGCAACCATTATCTCGGGATTGGGCGCCTCGGGACGCTCAGACGTTGTGGCAGCACTTCTGCTCTACCGCGTGATTTACACAGTTGTGCCCTTTGTCTTCGCGGTTGCGGGCCTCAGCCTGATGGCCGGCTTGGCGCGGAGGCGTGAATTGACCGGCGGCGCGCACACGATTTGGCGCGCCTTCCGGCCACTGGTTCCGCCTGTTGCCGCTGGGATCACGCTGCTCGCCGGAATACTCCTTCTGATATCCGGCAATCTCCCTGCTGAACAGTCGCGCCTGGGTGTGCTGCGCGAATTTCTGCCGCTCACTTTTGTTGAAACGTTTCACTTGGTGGGGAGTATTACCGGGCTGTTTTTGATCGTTGTGGCGCGGGGCCTCTATCGCAAGCTTTACCGTGCCTGGTTGGCGGCGATGGGGCTGATCGCCCTGGGGTTGATCGCGTCATTGCTAAAAGGGCTGGACTGGGAGGAGTCCCTGTCCATGCTGGCCACTTTGGGCGTGTTGGGGCTTTTTCGCCCGGCGTTTTACCGTGCCGACAGCGTATCGGTGTTCCGGCTGAACGGCACTTGGATCGTCAGCATACTGGCCCTTTTGGCAGCCGCATTCTGGATCGGACTTTTTGCCTATTCCCACCTACCTTATCGCAACGTGCTTTGGTGGGATTTTACCTGGCACGGAGACGCCTCACGATTCCTGCGAGCCAGTCTTGCAGGTGCGATTACTCTGGCGGTGATCGCATTCAATTCCCTGATGGTTGGTAAGGCAAACCGTAAACGGTTGGAACCTGTTCCCGACGCGGTGCGCAAACTCATCACGAATAGCGAAGACACCGAGTCGAACATCGCCCTAACTGGGGACAAGTCGTTTCTCGTTTCGGACGATGAACGCGCGTTCATCGCCTATGCGGATACTGGCAGGTCGCTGATTGCGAAGGGTGATCCGATAGGGGATGCGAAGATGGCCAAAAAAATTGTCTGGCAACTCCGCGAAATGGCCGACCGACAGGGAAAGCGATGCGCTTTCTATGCCATATCGCTGACCTATATGCCGGTTTTTCTCGATCTTGGCCTGTCGATTCTCAAGATCGGCGAGGTGGCGCGGGTCGATCTGCGCGCCTTCACACTCGACGGCTCGAACAGGAAAGCTCTACGCCAGGCACGCAACCGTTCAGAGCGTGACGGTTTTGTGTTTGAAGTGGTGTCTGCGATCGATCTCGCGCCATGTATGACGGAGTTGCGATCAATCTCTGACGCATGGCTTAAAAGCAAGCAGGGAGAGGAGAAGGGGTTTGCGCTTGGCGCCTTCGAAGAAGGCTATATTTCCAACTTCGACGTGGCCGTCTTGCGAAGTCATACGGGCGAAATTGCTGCGTTCGCCAATCTCTTCAAGGGCGCTAGCATGCACGAATTGTCATTTGATCTGATGCGCCATCGCCCTGGTGGTCCCGGATTTGCGATGGATGCGCTGCTTGCGGAACTTATGCTCTGGGGTGCGGCTCAAGGTTATCACTGGTTTTCACTGGGGGCCGCGCCCTTTTCGGGCATGGAAAACCGCCAACTGGCCCCGATCTGGAACCGCATCGGCGGTTTTGTTTACGAGCACGGTGAACATTTCTACAATTTCGGAGGACTCAGGGCGTTCAAAGAAAAATTCGATCCGGAGTGGAGCCCCATCTATCTGGCCACTCCCGGCGGACTGGCGGCACCCCAGATTCTTAACGAGATCAATGTGCTGATTTCGGGGGGATTTCGTCGATTGATGAAGTAGCATACGATTGAGGTTCCGCTCTGCCCGACGTGTTTGCGGGGCTTGCGCTCTATTGATGAGCAAATTTTGAGTAATGTTTTGACGAATTTCTAAACATTTTGACGCTGACGAGTAGATTTTATGAACGTAATCATCATAGGCGCGGGGATTATGGGGACCACTTTTGCCACCTTGGCAAAAGAGATGGCACCGGATCTGGATATCACCATTTTAGAAAGGCTGGACAGCGCCGGCGCGGGGAACTCATCTCCATTCTGGAACGCCGGTACGGGGCATGAAGCGAACTGTGAGCTTAACTATACTCCGGTGGATGGAGAGGCCATTTCGATTGAAAAAGCCTATAAGATTCATGCTCAGTTCAATGTTGCCAAGCAGTTTTGGGCTCATTTGATCGAAAAGGGAGCCATCAAAGACCCTAAAACTTTTATTAATCAAACCAAACACTGCACCATTGTTTCCGAATCCGCTATTGACGAGCTGCGATTGCGATTCAACGAAATGTCGGCCCATCATTTTTTTGAACACATGCGTTACTCGGAAGACTTTGATGAGATCAAGCGCTGGATTCCTTACACCATGGATGAACGCCCACGCCATGAAAAAATGGCGGCTACCATTATTGAGACAGGCACGGACGTTAATTTTGGTGCGTTAACCGAGCAAATGGCGGCCTACGCAACGCAAGAGTTGGGCGTAAAGTTTGAGTATGGCACTCACGTTACGCGCGCACACAGGAGCCCGACCGGACGGTGGGTTATCGAGGCTGAATGCAAGGGAAAACCGGTTCAGCACAAAGCGGATGTGCTTTTTGTCGGTGCCGGTGGGGGCGCATTCCCACTTCTGAAAAAAAGCCACCTGCCGTTTCGAAACCGCTTCGCTGGCTTTCCTGTGGGCGGGCGTTTTCTTCGGGCGCCGATCAGCACAGAGCAAGCCGGGTATTACCGGGCGAAAACCTATGGCAAAGCGAGAGTGGGCGCGCCTCCTATGTCTGTGCCGCATCTGGATTTGCGGGTAGTTGACGGCAAGCATTACTTATTGTTCGGTCCTTTCGCCTCATTCAAGCCTCGTCTCGAGAGAGACCGAGGGTTCTTTGATTATCTCAGGTCAATTCGCCCACAGGATATTCCTGGCTTGCTGAACGTCGCTTTAGAGAATTTCCCCTTGGTTAAATATCTGATTTCAGAGACGTTCAAAGGCCAAAAGAGCATGTTCGAGGAGCTGGAAAACTTTGCTCCGGGCTTGAGTAAAAAATTTGAGTGGAAGCCAATTCAAGCTGGCCAGCGAGTGCAAATAATCAAAGACGGTGATTTGCAGATGGGCACTGAAATTCTGGTATCCAAAGACAAAACTTACGGGACGTTGCTGGGGGCATCGCCAGGGGCTTCGGTTTCACCCGAGGTTATGTTGCGTTGCCTGGAACAACTGATACCGTCTATCTTTTCGAAAGAGAAAGCCAGGGAAAAGAAGAGTGAGATTTTCCCCGAGGATGACCTGGATACACTAATCAGCAATCCTGATCGTTACCGGGAGATTCGCGACGCAGCGAATAAAAAGTTGGGGATAATTCAGCCAACGGCGCAATAAGCTCGACCTGCGCTGTCAAAACCGTCAACACTGCCAATACTGCGGAGAGCAATCTATGGACAACAGAATTCATGTAACCTCGCCGTTGGTCATCCTCCATGGTGACGAAATGGCCCAGGTTGCTTTTGAGCAGATTCTCAAAAAATTCGTGACCGCGCGCCTGCACATCCAGCTTGAAGAAATCGACCTGTCTGCGGAAAACCGCCTGCTGACCAATGGCCAGGCAGTGATCGATGCCATCGGCGCCCTTCAACGCCTGGGTGTGGGGGTTAAGAACGCCGGCATGACCGTCAACCGCCATCAACTGGATGAACTGCTCCGTAAGCACCCTGATGTCGACGCTGGCGACTTGCATCCATTAGCCACCAAATCCCCTAATGGCGCTATCCGCAAGGGTATCAGCGGCAATATTACCCGAGAAGACATCCAGTTTCGCAACCTCAAGATCAGCCGCCCGGACTGGATCGGCCGTGACATTGAAGTGGATACCATGGAATTCGGCGGCATTAAAGAAAGCTTCAACCAGCTCTCCCAGGCTACGGGCGTGGTCAAGCTGATGTTTGTGGGCAACAGCGGCGACCCGGTGGAATTGCACCGCCGCGATGTTCGCAAGGGCGACCCCTGGCTGTTGGCTACCAACGATATGGAGGACGTCAAAGCCTGGGCTCACCGTTTTTTTCAGCGCGCCATTGACGAAAAACGCGATGTCTATCTGGGCCTGAAAGATACCGTTATCCCCGGCTACGATGGCGCCATGCGATCGGTGATTGAGGACATCTACCACAGTGACTACAGTCAACAGATCAAAGATCTGGGGTTGGGCTATTACTACGAGCTGATCGACGCCCAGGCCGCTCGCATCATCTCCAGCCCGCCACAAAGAGCGCTCTGGGGCGTGCCCGACAACACCACTGGGCGCAAGCTGTTCAAACTGATAAACCAGCTCCGCAAGGTTGGCATTCCCAGCCGTAGCGCCCATGTTTCCATTTCCCGCATGAGCGCGGGTGGCGGCGACCAGTACGGCAGCTTCAACATGGCGGCGCAGGAAGACGGTATCCTCAAGGTGATTGTAGACGGCGAAGAGCAGCACGCCCGCCGGGTCCGGAGCGGCGACCCCATGCTGTTCATGTCGAATGACCATGAAGCCATCAAGGATTGGGTGGCCCAGGTTTTCCGTGATGCGTCCCGCAAAGACAAAGAGGTCTACTTCGGCCTCAAACGCGAGTATATGGAATACGACGAAGTTTTCAGCAACGTGATCACCGAAGTGCGGCGCGAACTGGCCCGGGAGCACACGCCGCCGCCGTCTTTCATGATCATGCGGCCCTCCAGCCAGCTTAAAAAGATGATCACCGACCCCCCGAGAAATGCCCTCTATCCCTCCCAGAATCTGGACGGCGATATTTTCTCGGACATCTCCGCTGCGCTCGGCGGTAGCCTGGCCACTGCCAGCTCTATCATCGAGAGCAAAGACGGTACCATGCTCTTTGAAGCGCCCCACGGCA
>NZ_DRGY01000024.1 GCF_011049865.1 Marinobacter antarcticus
CTAATGGCACCGGTCGCTTCGCTGTGGGCAATAACACCCGCAAGCTGCGCAGACACCGTGACCAGAAACGCTTCTTCACCCTCATCAAAACACCGGGAACTCTCTCTTTGCTGAACCACGAGAACACCGAGCACCCGGCGATGGTGAATAATAGGAACCCCGAGGAACGACCGGAAGCGCTCTTCGCCGGTTTCAGGAAAATATCGATAACGGGGATGGGAGGGCGCATCTTCCAGATTGATCGGCTCTTCCCGTGAGCCCACAAGCCCCACAAGCCCTTCTGAGTGCGCAAGGCTCACTTTGCCGACGGCTTTCAGATACAGACCTTCAGTCGCCATCAAAATGTAGCGGTTAGACGCGGGATCCAGCAAGTAAACAGAGCAGACCTCGGTTCCCATAGCTTTTTGCACACGCGAAACGATGATACTCAACGCTTCATGAAGATCACGAGCGCTGTTTACCTCTTGTACAAGACTTCGCAGAATGGTCAGCATGGGCGTTTCAGTCCGTCATTTCGCCTGTTCCTTTAAACGCCGGTTATGCTCGCTTCTATGCCACTGTTCCATGTTGTAGAACAGTCTTGGCGCAAGTTCTCTCAGCGCACGTCGATACACTTCACGTTTGAAGGACACCACCTGACCCAACGGATACCAGTAGCTTACCCACTGCCAACCGTCGAACTCCGGTGAATCCGTTCCGTCAACGCGCACTTGCGCGTCCGGTGATAACATCCTCAGCAGGAACCATTTCTGTTTTTGGCCCACGCAGACGGGGAGCGAGTTGTGCCGTACCATCCTTCTGGGAAGGCGGTATCTCAGCCAGCCCCGGGTACAACTGATGATTTCGACATCGTTGGTGCCCAGGCCAACTTCCTCTTCAAGCTCTCGATACAGCGCGTCTTCCGGCGATTCTTCATGGTTGATACCGCCTTGGGGAAACTGCCAGGAGTCTTGCCCTATTCGCCTTGCCCAGAGAACTTCTCCCCGGTGGTTGGCCAGAATGATTCCGACGTTGGGTCTGAAACCGTCTGAATCGATCACGGCACAGTCCTCTTGATAAAGTCGGCAGACCGGTCAGATACTTACTGGCCGGATTTTTCCAAGTTGCTCTCATTCTTACAGAATCCCAAGGCTTCGGCAAACACAGCCGTGCGGGGGCACCCATGGTAAGATAGCCGCTTTCCTCAAGCACCGTAATCCCTGGAGGTAATGACTTGACGCTCGCAATTTTTGATCTCGACAACACACTACTGGCTGGAGACAGTGATCACGCCTGGGGCGAGTTCCTCGTCGAGGAGGGTATCGTTGATGCCGAGACCTACCGCAAGAGCAACGATCGTTTCTATCAGGACTACCTGAATGGTGAACTGGATATACTGAACTATCTCGGGTTTGCGCTTCAGCCCCTGTCCATTCACAGCATGGATAAGCTGCTGGAGTGGCGGGCTACGTTCATGGATAAAAAAGTGCAACCCATGCTGCTGCAAAAAGCAGAGGCGCTTTTAAACAGCCACCGGGAGCGCGGCCACACCCTGATGATTATCACCGCCACCAACCGGTTCGTGACCGAGCCCATTGCCAACATACTGAACATTGAACACCTGATTGCCACCGAGCCCGAAATGGTCAACGGTCGCTACACCGGCGCAATCGCAGGCACGCCCAGTTTTCAGGAGGGCAAAGTCACCCGGCTGAATGACTGGCTGTCCGCGAACGATGAAACCCTAGAAGGCGCCTGGTTCTATAGCGATTCACACAATGATTTGCCACTGCTGAAAAAAGTGACCAACCCTATTGCGGTTGACCCAGACCCAACGCTGGAAAAGCACGCCAGAAACCAGGGGTGGGACGTTATTACACTTCGCGAATAACGCGCTCGTCGTTACATAAAGCCGGTCAGTGAGCGCACAAAGCAGGATTTAATGTAGTCAGTTTCCGGAATCCCGGGAATAATCGGGTGATCCGGCGCCTGATGTCCCTGCTCAAGGAGTTGCACAAACCGGTCAATCTTGCGACCGCTGCCCCGAATGATATCAACCAGCTTTTCCTGCGAAAGGTGCATGGAACACGAAGCAGAAACAAGAATCCCGTCCCGTTCCAGCAACCGCAGCCCAAGCTGATTCAGCCGCGCATACGCCTGCTCGCCGGCTTTCTGGTCCCGGCGCCGGGGAATAAAGGCCGGCGGGTCCAGCACCACAATGTCGAATTTCTCTTTCTCGTCCGCCAGCGCCTTCAGCGCATCGAACGCGTCGCCTTCAATAGTCTCCACATTATCAAGACCGTTGAGTTTGGCGTTATGGTGGACCGAATCAATCGCACCTGAAGAGCTGTCCACACAGGTAACCTGAGTGGCACCGGCACAGGCTGCCTGAATACCCCAGCCACCCACGTAGCTAAACACATCCAACACCCGCTTACCCGGCGCGTAAGCCTGCAGGCGCTGGCGATTCATGCGGTGATCGTAAAACCACCCGGTTTTCTGACCGCCTTCAAGTGGTACTTCGAAGCGCACACCGTTTTCTTCTACTTCAAGCAGCTCAGCCTCCGGGCCGTGGGCCTGCTCAATATAGGTGTCGAGTCCTTCCACGCTGCGCATCTTGCCATCGTTCTTGAGAATAATGGCCTTCGGGTGCGCTAATCGCTGAACCGCCCGGATAATCGATTCTTTCATCTGCTCCATGCCGGCAGTGGAGATCTGCACCACTACGGTATCGCCAAACCGATCCACCACCAGCCCGGAGAGCCCGTCGCTGTCGCCGAACACCCAGCGATAAAATGGTTTCTCAAACAACCGCTCCCGCAACGTGAGCGCCGTTTCCATGCGCTGGGTCAGCCGGTTCGGGGTTATGCCCTGCGCAGCATCCCGACTGATCAGGCGACCGCAAATAAGGGCGTGGGGATTCACAAACACAACGCCGAGCGGCTTGTCATTGGCTGCACGCAGTTCGGCCTGAGTACCAGCTTCAAACTGTGTTAACGGTGATCGCTGTATATCAACTTCGTTACTGTAAACCCACAGATGGCCAGCTCGAAGCCTGCGCTCCGCGCCTTTGCGTAGATATAAAACCGGGAAATTCATTGCGACCACCTAGGGAAAGAAATTCAGGGCGGAAATTATACATGAAGCGACGACTGTCGCACCCAAGCTCGGGGAGCCGGCGGGCAAGGCTTTCCAAAACTGTGCGGAGCCATGGATGGCGCAGCCAAGCGTACACGGACGTATTCACAGCGTGTTTTGGAAAGCCTTGCCCGACGGTTCCTTATCAGTTTAATCAGCGGCCGCTACATGCTCCGCATAAGACACAGCGTCCATCAAACCTTCAAGCTCACCTTCATCCGCAAGCTTTACTTTGAACAGCCAGCCGTCGCCGTAAGGGTCTTCATTCACCTTCTCAGGCTCATCCTCCAGATCTTCATTAATCGCGATGACGTCACCTGTAACCGGGCTGAACACATCGGATGCGGATTTTACGGATTCCGCAACACCCGCTTCCTCTCCACCGGTAACCGTGTCACCGACCTCGGGAACGCCGATATAAACCACATCACCCAACTGCTCCTGGGCGAAGTCTGTAATACCGACCGTTGCGATGCCGTCGGCGTCTACACGGACCCATTGGTGGGTATCAATATATTTAAGATCAGAAGGGATTTCGCTCATAAAGGTAATTCCTGAAGGATTTTTTGCGCAGTGTAACCGAAGACGTTAGCGCCAGCGAACCTCTCGTGCCAGCTTCATGAACGAGTCCATGTATTGCACGCCCACATCGCGTTCGCGGCGCCCCAGAAAAATCTGTTTGGCGATGCCTTCTTTGCCCAACTTTACCGGAACCACACCCAGGCGGTCACTGTACTCCTGCACCAGCCACCGCGGTAACGCGGCTACTCCGCGGCCCGCCGCCACCATTTGCAACATGATATCCGTGGTCTCAATGGTTTTATGGCGTGCCGGGCGCATGTTTGCGGGAACCAGCAAGTAATTGAACACATCCAGCCGCTCAATGGCCACCGGGTAGGTAATCAGAGTTTCGGGCTCCAGATCCGCAGCCTCGGCCCAGCGTTTACCGGCCAGACGATGGTTAGCGGCCACCACAAGCACCTGCTCATAATCAAACACCGGCTCAAACACCAGCCCGGGCCTGTGCAACGGGTCGGGCGTCACGAGCATGTCGATATCGTGGCCGAACAGCGCGCCAATGCCACCGAACTGAAATTTCTGTTTTACATCCACATCCACAGACGGCCACTGTTCAAGGTAGGGCCCTACCACTTTCAACAGCCACTGATAGCAGGGGTGGCACTCCATCCCGATGCGCAGAGTGCCCGCCTGCCCTCTGGCGAATTGGTCGATCAGCATTTCCGCGTGTTCGAACTGTGGCAACAAACGATTCGCCAGTGCTAACAGATGGCTGCCTGCCTGCGTCAGCCGAAGCTGCCGTCCTTCCCGTACCCAGATAGGCGTTCCCAGCTGTTGCTCCAGTTTGCGAACCGAGTGGCTGAGCGCGGACTGTGTCAGATGAAGGCGATGTGCAGCCGCCGTCAACGAACCTTCCGCTTCTACGGACCGAACAACTTCAAGATGATGACGCTCAATCATTCGACAACCCATGAATTTAATTAATGGAACCCTGAAATAATACCATTATTTTTCATTGAACCGGAGCGCTAATCTGGCAAAACCTCGTGACGAACAGCGAACAACAGAATCAGGAGTTTCAGATGACCATAACCCACAACCTTGGCTACCCGCGCATCGGCGCGCACCGGGAACTTAAATTTGCGTTGGAGGCGCTTTGGCACGGCAAATCCGGCGAAAACGCCTTGCGCGCAACGGCCGCCGAGCTTCGCGAGGAGAACTGGCGGCAGCAGGCGGATCTCTCCCTGGCGCCCATAGGCGATTTTTCGCTGTACGACCAGGTGCTGGACATGAGCGCCACACTCGGCAACCTGCCCGAGCGTGCCCGGGCCAATGAAGGCTCCAGCCTGGATGCGTATTTTCGGATCGCTCGCGGACGCGCCTCCAGCGACACTGCCTGTTGCAGCGTGCATGCCGGTGAAATGACCAAGTGGTTCGACACCAACTATCACTATATCGTGCCGGAATTCAGTGCTGGCACAACGTTCAGCCTGAATGCCGACCGCCTTCTGGAGCAACTGGCCGAAGCACGCGCTCAGGGCCTAACCGCCAAGCCGGTCATTATTGGCCCTGTGACGTATTTGTGGCTGGGCAAAGCGCAAGACGGCTCCAATCCTCTGGACCTGCTACCTGACCTGCTGCCGATATACCGCGAACTGCTGGAAAAAATTGCCGCAGCGGGGGCCGAGTGGGTACAGATTGACGAGCCCGCTCTGGTTACTGAACTCAGCGCTGACTGGCGCCATGCGTTTGCGCTCGCCTATCACGATCTGAAAACAACGCCGGTTAAGCTGCTACTCACCACTTATTTCGGGGAACTACGGGAAAACCTGCAGTTGGCGTGCGAGCTGCCAATCGCAGGCGTTCATCTGGACGCCATCAGTGCCCACGGAGAGGTCTCGCAGCTAGCGGACTGGCTGCCCGCTCATAAAGTGTTGTCCCTTGGCGTTATTAACGGGCGCAACATCTGGAAAACCGACCTGAACGCGACGCTGGACTGGCTGGAGCCGCTGAAGGAAAAACTGGAGGAGCGCCTTTGGCTCGCGCCTTCGTGCTCCCTTTTGCACGTGCCGGTTGATCTTGAAAGTGAAACCACCCTGGATCCTGAGATTGGCAACTGGCTGGCGTTTGCGCGTCAGAAATTGCAGGAGCTGGGCATCCTGGCGAAAGCGCTGGATCACGGCCGCGAAGCCGTCAGTCAGGAACTGAAGGCCAACCTTGGAGCGGTCGAGAGTCGGCGGCAGTCTGCGAGGGTGCACAATCCGGCGGTCGCCCAGGCGCTATCGGCCATTACGCCGGAGCTTGGCGCGCGTAAAAGCCCCTTCAGCGCAAGGGCCGCGCTGCAAAAGCAGCGTTTCCAACTGCCGGCTTACCCCACAACAACCATTGGATCGTTTCCGCAAACACCGGAAATCCGCCAGGCGCGCAAAGAGTTCCGTCAGGGGACCCTGGCCCCGCAAGACTATACGGTGAGAATTAAGGAAGAAATCGCCTACTGCGTTGAGCGCCAGGAAGCACTTGGCCTGGACGTGCTGGTACATGGAGAGGCCGAGCGCAACGACATGGTCGAATATTTTGGCGAGCAGTTGGAAGGGTACGTTTTCAGCCGCTTCGGCTGGGTGCAGTCTTACGGCTCAAGGTGCGTAAAACCGCCCATTCTGTTCGGCGACATAACCCGCCCCAACGCTATGACGGTAGACTGGATCCGATACGCCCAGTCGCTCACGGATAAGCCCTTGAAAGGCATGCTGACCGGACCTGTTACTATCCTGAACTGGTCGTTCGTACGTGACGATCAGCCGCGCAGAGATACCTGCTTGCAACTGGCACTGGCGGTAAGAGAAGAGGTGCAGGATCTGGAAAATGCGGGCGTAGGCATTATCCAGATCGATGAAGCGGCATTGCGCGAAGGATTGCCACTGCGACAATCAGACTGGAACGGCTATCTGGAGTGGGCTATTGAGGCGTTCCGCATCAGCGCCAACGGCGTGGGTGATGACACACAAATCCATACTCACATGTGTTATTCGCAGTTCAACGACATCATCGGCGCGATTGCCCGCATGGATGCGGACGTGATTACCATCGAAACGTCGCGCTCAAATATGGAGCTGCTTGATGCATTCAAAGGCTTCGAGTATCCCAATGACATTGGCCCGGGTGTTTACGACATCCACTCGCCCAATACCCCCAAAGCGGCCCAGGTAACGAGCCTGATGAAAAAAGCGGCGGAGCGAATTCCGGCACAACGCCTGTGGATTAACCCCGACTGCGGCCTGAAAACCCGGCGCTGGGAGGAGGTCATACCCGCTCTTGAGGCGATGGTAGCAGCGGCGAAAGAACTGCGAGCACACCACTAGGGGCTTGCTGAGGAGGTTGCTGAGAGGGTAACTGAGACGATTCAGTAACCCGCGCTGTTTTTATCCAGCTCAAAGTCGAAATCCAGGGCCCGGCATACTTGCGTTGTGAAGTCGCCGGAAGCCTGGAGTTCAAACCATCGATACCCCGGGGCCAAGTCCTCTACAGAGAACTCGCGCGCGCCGGATGTAAATTGAATACACGTAGACGGTGTCGCCAAAAGTTGCACGTCGTTTCTGCATTGCTCGTGGGCCTGGTGAATGTGGCCCCACAGCACCACTTTTACCTGAGGGAACCGATCAATTACCCGCCAGAAGTCTGCGCGGTTCCTGAGACCGATATCGCTCATCCAGTCAGCTTCAATATCAACCGGGTGGTGGTGCAGTGTGACAAGCGCGGGCAAATGCGGGTGCTGCCCCAGCCTTTCCGCCAGAAAATCCAGCTCAGCTTGGGCCAATTCCCCGAACACTTTCTCCGGCACCGAAGAATCCAGAAGAATAAACTGCCAACCACCCTGAACAATGTGCCTGCGATCTGCGCCATAGCGGGCTGCCACCTGGCCCAGAAGCTCAGCATGATCGTGATTTCCGGCAAGCCATGCAGAGCCGCAAGCAAACGCTCCAAGGCGATCACCAAGCACCCGATAGGCCTCCTCCGAACCGTCCTGGGCGAGATCACCGGTGGCGAGGATCAGATCCGGTTGTCCATGGGCTTTAAGCACCTGTGCGATCACGGCGTCCAGGCTGTCGCGGGTATTGACACCCAGCAGTGCGCCATCGGCGCTCGCCATCAAGTGCGGATCGGTTAACTGCAGTACCCGAAGCGGCCGGGTAATTTTCTGGGAAGACATGATGCGTTTCGTCTGCTCGCTGGCCGTTGCTTGAAGAACTCTCTTACGAACAAGTTTACGTTATCGGCTCTGTAATTTATTACCTGCGACTGGAAGCTGCGTCACATTCTGTGCGAATAACGTGCAATGTATTGCACGATTTAACAGTTTTGTGCAGTTTCATGTCCTCTCAATCCTGGCGGACTCAATCCGCGCCTTCGCCGGCAGTCCAGGCCGCATACTCGAGTGGCAGGTGGCCAAATTTCAAGCAGTACTCAAGCCAATCGACCAAGAACCCATTCACCTGAACCTTCTCATCCGGATGATGCATAAACCGGTTGGGGTAGTCATTAACCGGCGCGATCTGAGTATCTCTGTAGCAGCTGATAACCTCCGCCATTGCCGCATCGTGATATACCCGCACGGTCATCTGCGGGTTGTTGAGCCAGCGACCGCTATTGTGGATTTGCTCAAGCAGGAGCGTTTCGGTGAACCGGGCGGTTTGCAGCACCCGAATCCGAACCCGGCCCAGGTATTCGTTTTCCCGATGCAGTTCAATGTCGCACACCGAGTGGCCGTCCACTCTCAGTTGGCGCAGCCTGCGAAGGCGCTGGTAGTTGCCTTCACACAAGGCACCGAACTGGCGCAGGTCTGGCACGTAGCGCTTGGGCTTCATTGTCCACTCGCCCATCACTGCCCCCCTGCCCGCAATCTCGGCCGGTTCAGTTGAAGCCACTGAATAGCAATGATGGCGGCGGCATTATTGATGCGACCGTCACTGATCATGTCGATGGCTTCATCTGCCGATACAACGTGGGCGCGAATGTCTTCGTGTTCGTGTTCAAGCCCGTAGAGCCCGCCTGCGAATTCGGTGCTGACCCGGCCATAATAGAGGTGAATCATTTCGGTAGTGCCGCCCGGAGAAACCAGATAACCGCATATTTTTTCGAGCGTGCTGAACGTAAGCCCGGCTTCTTCCTGACCTTCTCGTTGGGCAACGTCTTCGTTGGTTTCGCCAACTTCGTTCATTCCGGCTACGAGTTCGAGCAACCAGGGGGATTGGACGCGCCCCAGTGCGCCGAGTCGGAATTGCTCCAGCAACACAATTTCGTCTCGCTCGGGGTCGTAGGGCAGCACGCAGGTGGCGTCGCCGCGGATGAAGAGTTCGCGGGTAAATTGGGGCATGTTCCGGCCGTCAAAGCGCGGGTGTGTCAGCCACAACTTGTCCATGCGAAAAAAGCCTTGGAAGACGGTTTCGCGTTTTTCGATGGTGACGTCGCTGGCTTTAAACTGGAACGGCTCGGTCATGGTTTACCCTGCAGTGGAATCGACTTTGAACGATAGACTCTGGCTGTGGGGTATTGCAAGCCTTCTTGGTGCTTGCTTGGGTGCAAGGCAGGGATCGAGAGTTGTGCGCTGGCAGGCGCGAGCTCCTATTACGCCGGCCGCCAGCTTCGGGGAAACTCAGACCTTATCGTAGAGCTTACTTCCCGCGTCAATAAACTCCTTGGACTTCTCCTGCATGCCACCTTCGCGGAATCCTTGGGCCGGGTTTCGTCGTGGAAGGCGCGGGCTGTGTCTGGGTCCAGGCCCAGGTTGAACTGGTCTTCCCAGCGGAATTCGAACCGGGCCTTGGAGAGAGCATTGTCACGCATCTGAGCACCCGGGTGTCCTTTGGCCAGGTCGGCGGCGTGGGCGGCAATTTTGTAGGTGATGATGCCGGTTTTCACGTCGTCTTTGTTGGGCAGGCCCAGGTGTTCTTTGGGCGTTACGTAGCAGAGCATGGCGCAGCCGTACCAGCCGATCATGGCAGCGCCAATGCCCGAGGTTATGTGGTCGTAGCCCGGGGCTATGTCGGTGACCAGTGGGCCGAGGGTATAAAACGGTGCTTCGTCACAGCATTCCAGCTGTTTGTCCATGTTCTCCTTAATCAAATGCATGGGCACGTGGCCGGGGCCTTCGATCATGCACTGCACGTCGTGCTTCCAGGCTATTTTGGTGAGCTCACCCAGGGTTTCCAGCTCGCCGAACTGGGCCGCATCATTGGCGTCAGATATGGAACCGGGGCGCAGGCCATCGCCGAGACTGAAGGAAACATCGTAAGCTTTCATGATTTCGCAGATGTCTTCGAAGTATTCGTACAGGAAGCTTTCCTGATGATGAGCCAGGCACCATTTCGCCATGATGGAGCCGCCGCGGGAGACAATGCCTGTGGTGCGCTTGGCGGTCATGGGTACGTGATGCAAGCGCACGCCAGCATGGATGGTGAAGTAGTCTACGCCCTGCTCTGCTTGCTCAATCAGGGTATCCCGGAAGATCTCCCAGGTGAGGTCTTCGGCCACGCCACCTACTTTTTCCAGTGCCTGATAAATGGGCACTGTGCCGATGGGCACCGGTGAGTTTCGGATGAGCCATTCGCGGGTTTCGTGAATGTTCTTCCCGATGGAGAGATCCATAATAGTGTCGGAGCCCCAGCGAATGCCCCAGGTGAGCTTCTCCACTTCTTCCTCAATAGAGGACGTAACCGCAGAAGTGCCAATGTTGCCGTTGATTTTCACCAGGAAGTTGCGGCCGATGATCATCGGTTCCGATTCGGGATGGTTAATGTTGGCGGGGATAATTGCCCTGCCCCGCGCAACTTCGTCGCGCACAAATTCGGGGGTAATTTCCGGCGGCAGGCTGGCCCCATATGACTGGCCTGGGTGCTGATCTTTCAACAGCCCCCGTTCGCGGGCTTCCTGTAGCTTCATGTTTTCGCGTATCGCGATGAATTCCATTTCCGGCGTAACAATGCCCTGGCGCGCATAATGCATTTGGGTGACGTTTTTATCCAGTTGCGGATCCTTCATGCGACGGCGGGTGAACTCCGATGTATATCCCGGCAACACCACGGTATCATCGCGTTCGGCTATCCAGGCAGCTCGAATGGCAGGCAGCCCTTTGCGCAAGTCGATGGTTGCGTCTGGGTCCATGTAAATACCGGATGTGTCGTACACCATCACAGACGGGTTTTTCTCGCCGCCCAATTCCGTGGGTGTATCCTGTACTGTAATTTCCCGCATAGGCACGCGCAGGTCGGAACGGCTACCCTGTACGTATACTTTGCGCGATCCTGGCAACGGCTGTATCTACGCGGGCGGAATCACTTAGGTAAGCTGGCAGATCTGTCATCATTTGCTCCCGGAATTTATCGTTGGTATTCGGGTCGCGCATGACAGGGAGAGCAGCTATGCCTCTATTTTACAGGTAGCGTTCGCTCTTCGATGGTCTGGTCTCGATCCCTACGCCGGTATTATCCGGATCAGGTCGCGGGTTCTGCGTTGCAATCTCAGCCGGCTACCAAAAACTCAGGCAGCTAGCACCCCGTCAAGACGCGATTCTATAATGCGTAGCACTTAAAATGAGTGCTACTTGCAAGTGTAGAGCTGAAGACGATTATTGTCCATAATGACCGGTCTGTTTAGGCCGGCTTGATGTATCGATCCATGCCACCACGGATGTCGCCTCCATGTCATCTGGGGCGATCCGGCATTCCTTTCAAGCGCCCCGGGTGGGTGCAGATGTGCACATGTATTCAGGAGTAATGATGAAGAAACGTTTGCTTTCCGGACTTGTTGGCCTCTTGGCAGCTCAACCCGCTCTTTCCCTCGATCTGGTGGAGACCTATGAGAAAGCACTCTCCTATGACTCCGGCATTGCCACAGCCCAAGCCAGGCTTGAGTCCCAGCAGGCCGCCAGCGATATCAGTCGCAGCAAGCTTCTACCTCAGTTAAATGCTTCTGCAGAGGCCAATTACACTGATATTAGTGGGCCTCTCCAAGTTGTGGACTACACTACTGTCGGGTTTGGACTGCAATTAACTCAACCGGTGTTTCGTGCCGATGCCTGGTTTAGCTATGACGCCAGCCAGCTTCAGACCGATTCCGCCCGAGCCCAATATAATCTGGCGCAACAACAGCTGATTCTGGATGTCGCTTCGGCGTATTTTGACGTTCTGCGCGCGCGAGACACAGTCACCACGCTTCATGCTGCTGAAATCGCGATTCAGCGTCAGTATGACCAGGCCCAAGAACGTTTTGATGTGGGCCTGATTGCCATCACAGCAGTGTATGAGGCTCGCGCTACCTTTGATGATAGCCGCAGCCAAAGAATTGCAGCAGAGAATCGCCTGAATATTGCTCGCGAGCAGCTGGCAAGACTGACCGGTGAGTACACTGAAGATCTGGAGAATTTGCGTCAGAACTTCCCATTGAGTCCACCAAACCCAATGAGTCCGGACCTGTGGGAAAAAACGGCTCTAGAGCAAAACTGGTCCATTCAGGCGGCGACGTTCGACTTGAAAGCCAGCGAGAAAAATCTGAAAGTGGCTAAAGCGGGGCACTATCCGACAGTAGATTTGCAAGCGTCTTATGGCAAGTCCAAAGTTGGCAATATCGGTGGTCAGAGGTCCATATTTCAGCGCGAAGGCACCACTACTCGAGGCGTAATTGGCTTACAGTTGAGCGTTCCTCTGTATGCAGGCGGAGGTATTCAGGCGGGTGTGCGCCAGCAGCGTTCACTGGTTGTAGTGGCAGAAGAATCGCTGAACACGGTGCGACGGGACGTGCGGGTAAACACTCGCAGCCGGTTTTTGACCATCAATAACAACATTGAAACAACGTCGGCCCTGAACCAAACCATCGTATCGCGACGCAGTGCGTTGGACGCGACCCGAGCAGGATATGACGTGGGTACACGTAATTTCGTGGAAGTACTGGACGCTGAGCGCGCCTATTACGTGGCTCTGCGCGACTACGCTAACTCCCGTTACGACTATGTTCTAAATTCGCTGCTATTGAAACAGTCCGCAGGCACGCTAAGCCCAAGGGATCTGATTGATCTGAACAATTGGCTCAGTGCCAGTGCACCTGGTATTGAGGCTTTGGCCAATGACCGGAAAACACTGGGAGATCCTACGCGCCAGTGAGCGTGGGCCAGTGAACGTGAATAGCGTAGACAGTTACGATGAGTCCAGGGTGAGGAGCGAAGCACTCCATCCAGGGCCTTCAGATTATCTGAAGGCCCTGGATGACAGGCACAAAAAGCCTGGTTGTCTCAAACCCTCTCAATAATGCCGTCCACTACCCGGTCCAGAGCGCCCTTATTCTTATTGACCACTGACAGTGCACGCTGACCGCCAGCCCGGCGTTTGTCAGCATCACTGAACAGATCCGACAGATAGCCGAACAGTTCATCGGCACCGCCGATCAAGGTCACTCCCCGATCGTCCAGTAGCCTGTTATAAATCGTTTCAAAGTTGAACACATGAGGCCCCGAGATCACAGGAACCCCCCAACATGCGGGTTCCAGCGGATTGTGACCACCGCACTCTATCAACGAGCCGCCCACAAACGCCACATCACTGACGCCATAAAGCATCATCAGCTCACCCATTGTATCCCCAAGGTACACTTCTGCGCCGGAGGGCGCTTCTCCAAGAGATCGCCGCGCCAATGAAAACTCCTGCTTCCGTACCTTATTCGCAACCAGTTCAAAGCGTTCCGGATGGCGCGGCACCAGAATCAACAAGGCGTCCGGATAATCTTGCAATAGCTGCCGATGCGCCGCCAGCACGTCAGCATCCTCACCTTCATGGGTGCTACCGGCAATCCACACCGGGCGTGACGAGAACGATGCCTTGAGTTTCCGTGAAGCTTCTCGCACCGTTTCGGGTATATCCACATCGAACTTAACGCTTCCGGTCACCGCAACATTGGACGCTGCAACGCCAATGCGCCGAAATCGCTCTGCGTCTTTTTCTGCCTGTGCCGCCACCCAGCTGATACTGCGCATGATCGGTGCAACCAGGCTTTTAACTCGCTCATAACCTTGTGCGGAACGCTCGGAAAGCCGCGCATTTATAAGAAAAACCGGCACGCGCCGTGACCGGCTCTGTTGTATCATGTTCGGCCATATTTCCGTCTCCATGATAACCAGAATTCTTGGGTTTGCCCGGTTCAGAAAACGACGTATTGATCCCGGCGTATCGTAGGGCGCATAGGCGTACTGAATCTGGCTGCCAAACATTTTCATTGCCTGTGTCAGACCTGTGTCTGTCATGGCGGTCATCAGTATCGTGATGCTGGGATTGCGAGCGAGCAGGCGTCGCACCATGGGCGCCGCAGCAATGGTTTCGCCAACCGACACGGCATGCACCCACACCACGGTACCGCTGGCCCGGGGCACGAAGCCCAAGCGCTGCTGCCAGTTACGACGCAGTTTCGGAGCATGCCGACCTTGCCACCACAGGCGCAGAAGTATAAAGGGGAGCAGCAGCCTTATAAGCTGTGAATAGATAAATTGAAGCACGCAGGACTCCTGGCAAACCAGTGCGGTATCATACCCCACCCCCTGTTAATTTGCTTCCGACTGATCTTGCCGGGCACCATAGCCTGGCCTTTATTCATCGACCGCTCAGGATCTGTTTCAAGTGACGAAGAAACACCGCAAGCAGCCTCGCAATACAGACTATTCCGTTTATCGTCATCCTCGCTGGTGGCCAACCTGGGCTGGAATCGCAATTATGTGGTGCGTCGCGCAGCTTCCCATTCGTTTTCAATGGTGGCTCGGCAAGCAGGCGGGCCTGCTTGCCTGGCGTTTTGCCAGCCGACGCCGCCACATAGCCGAAGTCAACATCCGGCTGTGCTTTGCCGAATTCAATCAGGCGCAGCAAAGCGCGCTGGTTCGCAACACGTTTATTGCGAATGGGATTGGCTTGATTGAGCTGGGTGTCGCATGGTTTCGAGACCCGGCAAAGCTCACCAACATAACGGACGTTCACGGCAAGGAGCATCTGGACAATGCCTTGGCTGAAGGCAAAGGCGTTCTTCTGTTGGGCGGCCATTACAGCACGTTAGACCTGGGCGGTAGCCTGATTACGGAATATATTGAAGCGGACGTGATGCAACGGGATCACAACAATCCGCTTATGAATGCCATTATGACCCGGGCGCGGGAGCGTCGGTATAAATCGGTTCTCGGAGCCAGGGATCTTCGCGGCTTGTTCCGGAGCCTTCGAAATAACCGCACCGTATGGTACGCAACTGACCAGGATTATGGCCGCAAAGACATTGTGTTTGCGCCGTTTTTTGGCATTCAGGCCGGCACAATTACCGCAACGTCGCGGATAGCCGCGCACAGTCATTGCAAGGTCGTTCCGTTCAGCCACTTCCGACGAGAGGACAAACCCGGTTACGACATTTATTTTCACCCGCCCCTGAAATCGTTTCCAAGCGGTGATGATCTGCAAGACGCAACCCTGATCAACCAGATATTAGAGCGGGAGATAAGGCGCGCGCCAGACCAGTATTTATGGATGCACCGGCGCTTCAAAACGCGACCAGACATAAACGACCCGGGCTTTTATGGCGACAAATAAAGCATCAACGGCACCTGTAATATGGTTGCTCACAGACAACAAACCCGGGCATCGGAACCAACTGAAAGGCCTGGGAAATCGACTGCGTGTAAAAGCCGGCGCCAGCCTGTCTTGGATAAACGCTAACGACATCCGCGTTCCATTGTGGCGCGCACTGTTGGGAATGCCGCCGGCGCTGGATACATCACTTCCCCGCCCGAACCTGATCATCGCGGCAGGCTCGAGCACCCAAAGGCTGCTGCTCGCTTTGCGGCGGCTCAGAAACGCAAAAACCCTGGTTATCATGAAGCCGTGGTTTCCCCGCACGTGGATCAACGGCTCAATTATTCCTGCCCATGATGGCGTTGCACAAAACCTCGATACTCTGGTCATAAACGGCGTCATCAACACCGTTACGCCCCTTGCCCAAATTACCGACAAGCCGGAGGCCCTGGTGTTACTGGGCGGCCCCTCTCCACATTTCGATTGGGACGATGACGTTGTGTTCGGGCAAATCACCCATCTGATCGACGAATACCCACAGTGGCGCTGGACCATCAGTGGCTCAAGGCGAACGCCGGAAGCTCTCAGGGCGAGGCTTGATGAGCTTTCAAGCACCCGGATCACCGTGGTCAATCCCGACAACACCCATGAAGACTGGCTGGGCCATCGCGTTGCCGCATCGAAAGCCATCTGGGTAACTCCGGACAGCATGTCGATGGTGTGCGAGGCTGCAACATCCCGAGTGCCAACCGGGCTGTTCCATCTATCTGAACGCCCAGGCAGTCGGGTCGCCAGCGGCGTGCAGCAGTTAGTCCAAACGGGGTATGTAGCTCGCTGGAGCGATCATGCTACGGTAATGGGTGGCAACATTGGCCAGGAGACAACTCTTTGGGAGGCAGATCGGGCAGCGCAGTGGGTCATTCAGCGCTGGCTTTCTCCCGGAAAAGGTACCGTGCAAAAAAGACACAAGAGGAAGACGACTTGAGAATTCTTCAAACACTGCCGGCCCTTTACAGCGGCGGTGTAGAACGGGGCACCGTGGAATTTGCATCTGACCTGATAAGACAGGGCCACGAATCTTTTGTGGTTTCCAGCGGCGGCCCATTGGCAGATCGTCTGCAAGCGCAGGGCTCAACACACATCGAGATGCCGGTTCATCGCAAATCCCTTGCATCGTTCGGCCAAATTCGACCCATGCGCAAACTGATTCAGCAATTGCAGCCAGATATCATTCATGTCCGCTCGCGCATGCCGGCCTGGATTGTACGCCTGGCATTGCGAGGGTTACCGATGCATCAGCGGCCGGCCATTGTTGCAAGTTTTCATGGCATGTATTCCGTTAACGCATACAGCGCCGTTATGGCGAAATCAGATCACATGATTGCGGTTTCAAACTGCGTGCGCGATTACGTTCTGCAGAATTTTGAGGTTCCGGAACACAAGCTGACCGTGATACAGCGCGGCGTGGATGTGGATTACTTTCAAAACCGGCAGCTAAGCGAAACATGGCGAAAGACCCTGTTTGCGGAGTTTCCCGAGCTTGAGAACAAGCGCATTGTGATGATGCCAGGGCGTATTTCCCGCTGGAAAGGCCAGCTTCAGTTTTTGGAGGCAATGGCAGAAATTATCCGCCAGAAACCTGACTGCCACGGCATTGTTGTGGGCGGAGTGGAACCTGGCAAAGGGCGTTTTATGGGGGAGCTTGAGCAGCGTCGTGCAAAACTCGGATTAACCGACAAGGTCACCTTCCTGGGACAACGAGAGGACATGGCAGAGCTTTACGTATTCTCCGATCTGGTCTGCCACATGTCGACAAAACCTGAGCCCTTCGGTCGCACAGTGACCGAAGCACTGTCATCCGGCACGCCTGTTGTGGCGTTTAACCGGGGCGGGGCCGCTGAAACATTACAGGCGTGCTTTCGCGACGGGCTTGTTGCACCGGATGACACCCGGGAATTCGCCCGGGTATCGCTCCGGCTGTTGAGCCATAAAACACCGCACATCGAGATTCCTTTCAGGTTCCGCCTGCAGGCCCAAACCGAGTCGACACTGGAGGTTTACCTCAAGGTCCTTGGCAAAGCGCCGCCATCTTCATGAGCGCACCAGACTGCCTCACCGTTGTTCAACTTATCGCCACTCCGGGAGGCAACTGGGGCGGCATGGAAAAGCACACTGCCGACCTTTCGGAGGAGCTTGTACGTCGCGGCCATAAAGTGCACGTTCTTGCTCACCCGGAATACCAGAATCGCTTTTCAAACACGATTCACTTCCATCCTTTACCGGTTCAATGGGGTAGACGGAACCCCTTGCTCAAGTGGCGTTTGCGCAAAATTCTCCGGGAATTATCGCCCAACGTCCTCCACGCCCAAGGCAATAAAGCAGCCGCAATGCTGTCGGGCGAAGGAAAACCGGGGAGCGTGACATTGGGCACTCTCCACGGTACCAAATCCAGCCACAAGGACTTCGACAAACTCGACGGCGTTATCGCCGTGAGCAAAGGCATCCAACAGGCGCTAACGCATCCCGACACAAAGCTGATTCACAATGGAATCAGGCCTCATGGCAACAGCGCAATAACGACCCATCGAATACCCGAAAGCCAGGACTTTGCACTGGCTATCGGCCGCCTTGAGCCGGTTAAACAATTCGACAACCTGATTGCGGCCTGGGCGACACTCAAGCCCCAACTGCCGTTGTATATTCTGGGGAACGGCTCAGAGGCCGATGCGCTAAGGTCACAAATCGAACGCCTGAACGCCCGCGGCTTCATAAAACTGCCCGGCCACGAGGACAATCCCGCGGCCTGGCTTCAGCACGCATCGGTATGCGTTATCAGTTCAGGGCGCGAGGGCTTTCCCTACACACTGGTCGAAGCTTTGCTGGCACGCTGCCCTGTGCTGTCAACGCCCGTTAACGGTGCACTTGATCTTCTTCCGGCGGATAGCCTGGCTGCGTCGACAGATCCCGGCGCACTTCAGACCCTGCTATCAGAGCGGCTCGCAGACCTGGAGGGCCTGAAAAACAGCCAGAACGTATGCTTTGAGCGTGCTTCGCAAGAGCTGACACTGGAGGCAATGACGAATCTCACAGCGGATTTTTATTACCAGCTTCTCCGCAAAAAAACAGCGAACTGATCTCACCATTCTCGCGGTGACTCATCGTTAGCGTCTTGGGCAATCCCAGAATCAGTTTTCTATCGGGTTCTCGCCGTTTATCTCCGCCAGCATCTGCAGCTCTTTTGCCTTGGCCAACCTCATAAAGTTTCTATTCGCCGCGGTGATCGACACGCTGAACCCGAACCAGCCGTTCAAAACTTGCCGATGAACCAGATAATATTTTAGAAACTTGAGAGGAAACTCCACATACAATCGCCCAGCGGAGATCTTTCGGCCTTTTGCTGCCATATACCGGGCCTGCTCTGAGGAGAGCTGGCAGTATTTTCTTTCCATTTGCTCGAGCGATATAAGCGTTCTGTGAAGCACATCCCCCTTCAGGTAGAGCACTTTCCCTTCCCTCACCTGGGGGCGATCATTGTTGCTATCCTTCTCTGGCTCTATCGCCGCTCTTTCCCGGTTGTACAGGCGCAAGATTTTCTTGTTTTTATCATGTTTGAAAGGATGCCCGGGGTTCGGTTGTGACAACACCCAGCGCATTTTAAAACCCGCGACATCCACCGGGATGGGCGCGCCGAAAAGCGACTTGATGTTGTCCACAAGTTCATCCGACAACACTTCATCGGCGTCGAGATCAAGAACCCACTCATTCCGGCAAAGGCTTGCGGCAAAGGCCTTTTGGCAAGCGAAACCCTGCCAATCATTGTGTACAAACCGGGCTCCCGCCATTTCCACAATGTCTCGGGTTTTGTCAGTGCTTCCAGAGTCTACGACAATGACTTCGTCAACCCAGCCAATCACCCTTGCCAGTGACTCCGGAAGCCTCATCTCTTCGTTCTGGGTAATGTAATAAACAGATAGGGGTAACTTCATCACAGCTCCTGACATCAACACAGTCGACTCAAGCCACAGGCCGGTCATTATTACGATGCCAGTATGATAAAGTAATTCATTAACGGTTGGTGCTTTTCCCTAGATCTCACAAACTCAGGCCCGGAGTAAACTCATGATTCACCCCGTCATTATGGCTGGCGGTACCGGCTCGCGACTTTGGCCGCTGTCACGACAGCTGAACCCAAAGCAGTTTCTTAAGCTGACAGACGGCCCGCTCTCGATGCTTCAATCGACCGTGAGCCGACTTGACGGAATGGAAGCCGAAAAGCCTCTTCTGATCTGCAACGAAGAGCATCGCTTTCTGGCAGCAGAACAAATGCGGCAGTCTGGCCATGAAAACAGCCGCATCATTCTTGAACCCTGCGGTCGCAATACGGCGCCCGCCATTGCGCTGGCCGCACTTCAGCTGTGCGAGAGCGCCGATGGCGACGACCCGCTTATGCTGGTTCTTGCTGCCGATCATCTGATCCAGGATGTGAAGGCGTTCCAGCAGGGTGTCGCAAAGGCTGTACCCCTGGCCAGAGAAGGCAAGCTCGTAACCTTCGGAATTGTTCCCCATCAACCGGAAACCGGATACGGCTATATACATCGCGGCCGTGAACTCGCCGCGGATTGCTACTCCGTGGACGGTTTTGTGGAAAAGCCGGACCTTCAGACCGCCAACACGTATCTTGCGTCTGGAGAGTACCTCTGGAACAGCGGCATGTTCCTGTTTGGCGCCCGTCAATATCTGGCGGAGCTGGAGTTACACCGCCCTGACATCCTCTCTACCTGCCGCGCCGCAATGGCAGATACCCATGCGGATCTTCACTTTATACGGGTGAATTCGGAACTGTTCGCAAGTTGTCCCTCTGAATCCGTGGACTATGCCGTCATGGAAAAAACCGAGCACGCGGCGGTTATCGCACTGGACGCAGGATGGAGCGACATCGGATCCTGGTCGGCGCTTTGGGATGTCAGCAACAAAGACATAAATGGAAACAGCCTCACCGGCGACGTGATAGCCCACCAGACCCACAACACGCTTGTGCGCGCAGAGAGTCGCCTGGTAGCGACCATTGGCGTCGACGATCTCGTCATAATCGAGACCAAAGACGCCGTTCTTGTCGCTCACAAAGACAAGGTGCAGGACGTAAAAGCTGTGGTTGAGAAAATTCGCAGTGATGGCCGGCACGAGCATATGAATCATCGTGAAGTTTACCGCCCTTGGGGTGTTTATGACTCCATCGACAGCGGCCTTCGCTATCAGGTAAAGCGAATCACCGTAAAGCCCGGAGCAAAGCTCTCGGTTCAGATGCATCACCATCGCGCTGAGCACTGGATTGTTGTCAGCGGCACAGCGCGGGTAACCAACGGCGAAAAAACCTATCTGGTTACCGAAAACCAGTCCACATACATCCCCATAGGCCAGGTACACTCCCTGGAAAATCCGGGGGTTATTGATCTGGAACTGATCGAAGTGCAATCCGGCTCCTATCTTGGAGAGGATGATATTGTCAGATACGAGGACCGGTACGGTAGAAAATGAGCAAGCTGAAGTATTTTTTTGTTGCAGGTTTTCTGCGCATCGCGGGCTGCCTCTCGCTGGCAAGCGCGCAAAGGATTGGCAAACTTGTAGGTTTGGCTATGTGGAAACTGCCGGTCAAGCCTCGTGAGGTCACCGACATCAACCTCGCTATTTGCCTGCCTGAATTGTCGCAACCAGCTCGCGCCGCCATGGCAAAAGAGTCTTTGGTGCACACCGGAATGGCAATGCTTGAAATTCCGCTGATGTGGGAGTGGCCGGTTGAAAAGTGTCTTGGCCTGGTTCGGGAAACAAAGGGGCTTGAGCTGATCGACGAAGCCTTGGCTGACGGCAGCGGGCTGATCCTGCTTGCGCCGCACCTCGGGAACTGGGAACTGGCGGGGTTGTTTTTTTCATCCCGCTACAAAATGGCCGCGTTGTACAGCCCGCCGAATATGCCGGAATTCGAGGACTACATGACTCAGGTCCGGGGGCGACTTGGCTCCGAACTCGTGCGGGGCGACAGGCGGGGTTTGGTAAGGCTCACCGGGATTCTTCGGGAAGGCGGTGTTGCCGGCATTCTTCCTGATCAGTCCCCTCGTGGCAAAGGCAACGCTTTTGCTCCGTTTTTTGGCATGGAAGTCAAAACCATGACACTGGTATCGAAGCTCATGCAGCGCACCGGTGCCAAGGTGCTGATGACCTACGCCGAGAGGCTGGAGAACGGCGAAGGTTTTCGGATTGTGGTACGCCAAACCGAGCCGGGCCTGGACAGCAAAGACACCGTGGCAGCAACAACCGCCATGAATCAGTCTATCGAGCAGTGCATTCGGAACATTCCCGAGCAGTATCAATGGGAATACAAGCGCATGCGCCATCGACCCGCGGGCGAAATTAATCCCTACAACCCGGACCGGGTATGCTGAACAATCAACTCAAAAAGCCTGTCCACCTGCTTTTTGTGCTCGGTATCGCAGGCGCACTTCTTTCGTCCAGCATTTTGGCGGGTGCAACCCTGTTGCTTGCGATGATCGGCTTTGCGACCAGCTACCGAAAATCCCTCTATCAAGCGGGTTGGGATAAGCCCAAAGAGCTACGCTTATTACATTTTGCTTTCTGGTTCTTTGTACTCGTGAGCGTTTGCTCGTGGGCACTTGAAGGTTTCAGCTATGAGGGCAGCAAGACCCTTGGCACCCATGCCCGCTTTGTTTTGTTCTGGCCCCTGATTATTGCATTCAGCTATACAAGGCTGAGCGCAAACACAGTATTCGCCGGAGCCGGGCTGATGGCCGCTGTTATCATAGGCTTGCTAGGCTCGGCGCTGATCGCAAACCCGGGCTCTTTAGCCGTGTTTTTGAGCAGCCGCTTTGGCGGTGGCATAAACCCTGTCAGCTTTGGAAATATCGCATTACTCGGCGGCGCTCTCGCTCTGACAGGCGGGCTGTTTTTCTACCACAGCGAACGACGCCCCCTTGCCCTTCTTCTTATTGTGATAGGGACAGGAGCGGCCGCTGTCGCCATGCTCTCGCAAACCCGGAGCAATCTGATTGCCCTGCCATTTCTTTTGCTTCTTCTGGTGCCACTGCTTAGCAAAAAACGGCGCATCGTTGGCTTGATCGCAATCCCCTTATTGCTGATGACCGCCATCGCAACCAACGATCGCGTGTTTGCTCAACTCGAAGGGTTTTGGCAAAATGACGCTCTGGATTCCGGCATCACTATCCGAATGGACGTGTGGGGGCAGGCTTGGCGCATGTTCGCAGAAAATGACCTGCTCAACGCTGCCGCTACCCGCGGTATTCCCGGCATTTTAAGCTGGGCGCTACTGATCTTTATACCCCTGTCAGTGTTCGCACGGCACCTGTTCAGCACTCACATCGCCACCGCACATCTCGCAGCGGCAGGCTCCATGGTCAGCGTTGGTTATCTGCTTTTCGGGCTGACAGAAGCTACCTTTAACCGAACTCTGTACCTGACATTTTACCTGCTTTGCGTTGCCGGTATTGCCGCAGCAATGCTCAATGAGCTGAGCGCTTCTTACGTGCGACAACGCAGAAGAACCGTATCAGCCACCATTATCACGATGAATGAGGAAGACCACATCGCCGATTGTCTGAAATCGGCGCGGCTGGTTGCCGACGAGATTATCGTTCTGGATAGCGGAAGCACAGACAGAACCGTTGAGATTGCAAGGCAGTATGCAGACATCCTTGAAGTCACTGACTGGCCCGGCTTTGGCGTTCAGAAACAAAGAGCTCTGGAAAAAGCCACGGGCGATTGGGTGCTGTCGCTGGACGCGGATGAACGCATCACGCCGGAACTGGCCCATGAAATCAATCACCGGCTTGCGGAGCCGGACGCAGATGCCTACAAGCTCCCCTGGGCGGTCACTATCTATGGCGCCCGACTGGATTTCGGCCGCAGTGGCCGGGCACCTTTGAGGCTGTTCCGGCGGGAGGGTGTTCGGTTTTCCGACGCTCTGGTTCACGAACGGATCCTGATTCCAGAGGGGCGAAAAACTCGAACGCTGCGTGGACGCCTGACCCACTACACACACAGGGACTTTGGCCACTCATTGGAGAAAAGCGCTAAATACGCGTGGCTGGGATCGCTGGAAAAGCATCGGAAGGGCAAGAAAACGCGCACCATGATCTACCCTACCCTCAGAGGGTTAATGACCTTTGTGCAGGTGTACTTTATCCGGTTCGGGTTTCTCGACGGCGCGGTGGGCTATCTGACAGCGATCACTTACGCGCAGGTGACCTTTAACAAGTACGCAGGCTTATGGACGTTAAACCCAAAACGAAAAAACCGCACGTCAATCGAAGAAGGCCAGTAGCGACTGAATAACCTGTTCCTGTTCTTCAACTGACATGCCGTACCAGACCGGCAGGCGCACCAGGCGCTCACTCTCCTGGCTGGTAAATCGCTCCTCGCCGTGGAATCGCCCCATGGTCTGGCCAAACGGCGTGGCGTGCAGAGGAACATAATGAAAAACGGCCATGACACCGGATTGCTTGAGATGGTCAATCAGAGTTGTTCGTTCTTCCAGATCGCGGACTTTCAGAAAATACATATGGGCGTTGTGCGCACTAGCCGCTGGCAGCGCTGGGCCTTCGACAACGCCTCTTGAAATCAGTAATTTGAAAGCCCGGTGATAGCCATTCCAAATCGCCAGACGGTTATCACGAATCTGCTCGGCCAGATTTAACTGCGCCCAGAGATAGGCCGCCTGAAGCTCAGAGGGTAGATAGCTGCTGCCCACTCCTACCCAGCTGTATTTATCGACCATGCCCCGGAAAAACTGACTGCGGTTGGTGCCCTTTTCCCGAATGATTTCGGCACGGTTGGTGAAACTCGCATCGTTGACGATGAGCAGGCCACCCTCACCGCCGCTGGTATAGTTCTTGGTTTCGTGAAAACTGAACGCGCCCAGATGGCCGATTGTGCCCAACGGGCGGTCCTTGTATGTGGACATCATGCCTTGGGCGGCGTCTTCGATAACATAAAGCCCATAACGATTAGCCAACGCCATAATCGGGTCCATCTCACACCCGACCCCGGCGTAATGCACAGGCACAATAGCTCGTGTTTTTTCGGTAATCGCCGGCTCTATGAGGGTCTCATCAATGTTCATGGTGTCCGGGCGAATATCCACGAATACAATGCGCGCGCCGCGAAGAACAAACGCGTTCGCGGTACTGACAAAGGTGTAGCTGGGCATGATAATTTCATCGCCTGGCTTCACGTCAATCAACAGGGCGGCCATCTCGAGGGCATGGGTACAGGAGGGCGTCAAAAATGCCCGTTCACAACCCAACCGACGTTCAAACCACCGCTGACAGAGCTGGCTGAACGGGCCATCGCCAGAGAGTTTTCCTTGGGTTAACGCCTCTTCAATGTAGCGCGATTCGGTGCCCGTTGAGGGAGGGCGGTTGAAAGGGATCACCTGCCTTCTTCCTCTAGAAATCTTTGTTCAAGTTCATTCAGATCTTTCTTTCTCGCCTTTAACCACGTTGCAGGGCTACCAACATACATTCCCCAAGGCTCTGTGGTTTTTATGACAAGAGTCATAGCGCCGATTGCACAACCTTCTGCGACTGTTACGCCGGGCAATATAATCGAATTAGCACCCACTATGACCTGTCGCTCGATCAACACCGATGCAAAAAACTCTCGCTTGTATTTTTTAGGAACAAGAGAGCTGACCATTGTCTCCCCCGAATAGTCATCAGACTGGGAAAAAACCTTTACGCCATAGGCCAGGGTGCAAAAATCCCGGATCTCCACACCTGGCTGCCCGCCAGCAATCAGGCACATGGGCGTTACATGACAATAACGACCGATGGAAATCTTGCCCGACAGAACGCAGAAATCATCAACCCGGGAGAAATCGCCAATATACATTTGCTCCGCGTCATAGATACTTGCCTTGTCGCTTATCTTGACACCCCGACCCAGGCTCTTGAAATTCATTTCCTTGAGCGCGTTTTCCGAAAGGTAGGCCATTACTCACCCCTTAAAAAGGTCATCAAGTTGCGCGATCAGGTTGGGTTTTGAATACACGTGGCGGATCAACCGTGCGTTGCTTTTCCCTGAAAGCTCCGGCATCCGAGACAAATCGATGTTTTCAACATCAAACCACTCAATCTTCAGTGAATCCAGCACATTGGCGGTTGAGATATCACGCCGCAGATAGACTTTTTTGCCCATACCAAGAAGCGATATCAGATTGCCTAGCCCCTGCTGACGATTGTGATTGAAAATGGCGATATCGATAGTGGCAAGAAACGCCTGATACTGATCGGGAGGCAAAAAATCGATGAGAGGCACAAACCGCTCTCCGAACCGCTTTTTTCCTTCGTCAATCACTCGCCGGGCATAGTGTTGGTCACCATAGGAGAGAGGCACAAGCACACGAAAATTGTCGGCACGCAGAGCCGCAAGTTTTTCGAACACTTCAAGATGATTGTTACTGGGATCGGCAGAATTGCCCACCTGAATCTCGACAAAACCGGTTTTTTGCTCGACGACTTCCGACTCCGAAAACACATTGGAGGTATACATCAGGCAATGATGGGACATACCGCCAGCGCCGTACCACTCCCTTGCGAGCTCAATATCGCCGGGCACATGGCTGACGAGATGCCCCAGGTGTTTAATAACAAACCGTCTGGAGATATTCTTCAGACCGGGTTGTGCATCTGCCTCTCTCTTGCCGTAGAGATCGTTGCCCCAGATGACCCAGTAAGTTTTTTTCAGCAACCAGGGCATCAGAAAAAGCATATGGGTGACGGCACGAGTGAACAATCCGTGGAGAATAATCCGATCGGCACGATGCATTTGAACGATCAACCGAGCTTTCGCAGCGGTTTTCTCGACCGGGCCCTTGCCTACCCGATGAACACCGGAACGGCCCGCGGTACTGAATTTATTATGATCACCAAAAATGACGAATTCATGCAGTTCCGGATCAAAATTAGCCTGCACCAAATCAACAAACGGTGGAATGAACTTCTCCGCCCGACAAATGTGCAGAACTTTTTGCTTGCTCAACGGGCGCACTGCTCCTGTTCAACCTACCAAATTCCTAACTTATCGAGTGCCTAATGTAGCAGATTCGTCGACCAATTCCCGTATGTACGCCCCATAACCGCTTTTCGCATAAAACGCGGCGGCGCTGAGCATGCCAGCGTTATCCAACCAGCCATTACGCCACGCGATTTCTTCAAGGCAGGCAATCTTAAAACCCTGACGCTTTTCAATGGTTTCAACAAATTGTGCCGCTTCCAGAAGCGTTCCGTGCGTACCGGTATCCAGCCACGCAAACCCGCGCCCGAGGAGCTGAACGGCCAGCGACGCCTCTTCAAGGTACGCATTATTGATAGCCGTTATTTCCAGTTCTCCCCGAGTTGAAGGAGCTACTTTTTTGGCTATTTCCACCACCCGATTGTCGTAAAAATAAAGCCCCGTTACCGCAAAATTTGATTTGGGATGCTCGGGTTTTTCCTCCAGCGAGACCGCTTGCATCTCGCTATCGAACTCTATAACCCCGAAATCCCGAGGCGTTTTGACCTGATACCCGAAAATCATCGCGCCGCGTTTCTGTTGGAGTTGGCGCACCGCATTTTTCAACATAGGCGTAAAACCTTGCCCATAAAAAATGTTGTCACCAAGAACCAGGCAAACATCCGAGGAGCCAATAAACGTTTCGCCAATCAGAAATGCCTGAGCTAAGCCGTCGGGATTTTTCTGGGTTTCGTAACTCAGCTTAATCCCGAACCTTTTGCCATCCCCCAATAAGCGTTTGAATGCCGGGGCATCCTCGGGTGTGGTAATGATTAAAATGTCATTGATACCCGCCAACATCAAAACCGACAGCGGGTAATAGATCATGGGCTTGTCATAGATAGGCAGGAGCTGTTTGGACACGCCCATGGTGATCGGAAACAGACGGGAGCCAGTGCCGCCGGCGAGAATAATACCCTTCATAATCGCTCAACTTTGCCGAGTGTCAGTGTTTATTGTCGGATCTTTCCAGAATTCGATGGCACCAGTTCAGGTTAGCCAAATACCAGCTGACCGTTTGCCGAATACCGGAATCAAAGGTTTCTCTGGGCTGCCAGAGCAACTCACGGCCGATTTTTTCGATGTCAACCGCATAGCGGCGATCGTGCCCCGGCCGATCCGTTACATGAGAAATCAGCTCCTTGAAAGTAGACAGGCCGGCGGGCTTGTTTTCAACCAATTCGTCGAGGCAGCGGCACACACAGTGCACTACTTCAAGGTTGGTTTTCTCACTTTGCCCGCCAATGTTGTAGGTATCGCCTAGCTTGCCATCTCTCAGCACCGCGTAAAGCGCCTCAACGTGGTCCTCGACAAACAACCAATCGCGAACCTGAAGGCCATCACCGTAGACCGGTAAGGGCTTGCCAGCCAAAGCGTTGAGGATCATCAGCGGGATCAACTTTTCAGGAAACTGGAAGGGGCCGTAATTGTTTGAGCAGTTGCTGACAACAACGGGTAAGCCATAAGTCCTGTACCAGGCGCGTACCAAATGATCGGAGCTGGCTTTGCTGGCGGAGTATGGTGAACTCGGTGCATAGGGAGTGATCTCGGTGAACGGCTCATCAGTGGCATCAAGATCGCCGTACACTTCGTCCGTGCTGACGTGATGAAACCGAAATACTTCTCGCCTGGGCTCTGGCAAGGCCAGCCAGTGCTGTCGCGCCACTTCAAGCAACGTGCAGGTGCCAACGATGTTGGTTTGAATGAACGCGGCAGGGCCGGCTATGGAGCGATCCACATGGGTCTCTGCCGCCAAATGCATCACTGCATCTGGTTGATGGGCGTCGAAAACAGCCTGCAAGGCGTTCTGATCACAAATATCGACCTGTTCAAACCGGTATCGAGCGCTGGCAGCAGCCTTATCCGGTGATTCCAGATTGCCCGCGTAGGTCAACACATCAACATTTACTACTTCGGTATCGGTTTTTGCGATGAGGTACCGGATCATCGCCGAGCCAATAAAACCGGCGCCACCGGTTACCAGAATTTTCATATCACGCGTCCATCAGGATGGGTCATATATAATCACCGACAACCAGCCTGATCTCTATTCTCGTCATTGAAAGTATCCTTGGCTAATGGGGCGTTTTAGCCAACTCCCTACGAAGACGACGTCTTACTTTCAATTTTCTGATCAGGTTCAACGGTTTGGATTTTAACGTTTGCTTTTTTTCAGTCAAAAACTGATCGACCGCATCCAGAACCCTCTCACTTGAACGCCCATCAAAAAACCCGTGAAGATCACGACACAGTTGTTTTTGTGCATCGAGAAGTTCTTCGGGGCGCTGGACGGCCAGCATCAGCCCATCCTCCAGTTGCTCAATGGCCTGAACATCAATGAGGTAAGGACCCGGCATTTTTGTTCGGAAAGTAACCACAGGCCTCTCGAGAAACATGAATTCAAACATGATCGATGAGGTATCACACAACATAAGATCGGCTTCAGGCAAAAGCGGTATCAAATCCTCATCGCTTTCAACAAACCTCAGGTTGGCGCTCTGCATTGATCGATACCGATCAACGGTACTCTCGTCCATTTTCGGGTGCAGCGTCACGATAAATCGCCATTTTCCGCTCTTCGAAAGCGTCTCGATTTTATCTGCAAGCTGGGGTGCGCAAGTAACCGAACGGCTGAATGTCGAAGCGAAAAACACGGTTGGAGACTCTCCCTCACTGCGAGCGCGTTCGCCGCCGCTCACATCCTTGAGCAATGAGTCGAGCTTGGGCCAACCGGTCTTCGCCACTGAAAAATGCCCCAGCTCTTGCGCCAGAGCCTGAAACTTTTCAGTGTCCTTTTCAGCGTGGGTGCAGTAGAGGTCAAACCAGCCCCGAATTCGATAATGGTCGCTTTCGTCTTCGCTTTTGTGGCCTCGTTTATTTCTTGCCATCCCATGGAACACCTCTACCTTTATTCCAGGGAAAAAGTAGGGCACCCAATCACCGGGCACAAACGTTGCCTCCGCTCCGTAGGCTTCCACCTCTTTTACGGTTTTTAGCCGCGTCTCATCCGGCTTCAATGGCGCCGCTGAGCACCCCGCAACAAACCAGGCAACCTCGTCGCCTCGACGCCCGATTTCAGCTTGCAATGGCCGCAGTATGGAATAGGAGTAGGGTTGATTCACAAAAAAGAGGTAGCGCCGCATTCAGTTCTGACCCGTTAACTCGCAATAGATTTTACCCATCTGCTCCACCGTCCGGGAGGTATGGAAATGAGTCGCTATCCGTTGGCGTGCACACTGCCCTATCTGATTCAGACGGCCCCGGTCCCGATAAAGCTCAAGCAGTGCATCACTGAGTGATTGCGCATCATTGGGTGGCACCACAAGCCCGCTAATACCGTGCTCAACAAGTTCGGGCATGCCTCCAACGTCGGTTACCACTGGCGCCACGCCGTAAGACATGGCCTCAATGACAGCGCGCGGCAGGCCTTCACGCTCCTTGGAGGGCAACACAAACACATCACTGGCCGCCGCCAGAGCAGGCGCATCCTTCCTGAACCCGGTGAAGTGCACGCGCTCGGGGTGAGGCAATGCCTGAACCTGTTGCTTGAGCGCTTCGTTACGGTCGAGATCGCCGACCAGTAGCAAGTGAACAACAACATCCGAAGGCAGGCTTGCCAGCGCATCAACAAGCACGTCAAAGCCTTTTCTTGGTACATCCCTTCCGGTACAGCAAACCGTGAATGCCCCCTCCGGAATGCCAACTTCTTGAAGATCCGCGGGGGTCTCTTGATACCAGTCCAGATCATGGCCCTTATAAACCGTGATCAGCTTCGCGGGCGGCAAGTGCAACCAGAGAAAATGCAGGCCCGCAAGATAGTCTCGAATGGCATCCGCAACGCAGACAATACGGTCCACCCGTGGGTGAAGAAAGGTAATCCAGGATTCAGGATTGAGAAAGCTGATGTTGCCAATAATGCCCCGATACGCGACAATTTTTACCGACATTCCCCGGCTAGCCCGCAACGCACAGGCAAGCGCTCGCGGGTTGAACACTTGCACAACATCGTACTTGCCGGTCTCAAGCGCCTTGCGAATAGACGCCGTTCCTTCTTTGTCAAAACGATTGCGCAGCGCCATTGAACCCACAATCAGACCGGCATTGTTCAATCTCTCAAAATTCGCGCCATCCGGATTCGCCATAACGCCTATGGGAAACCCCTGCGCTTTGAGGCCGATGAACAGTTCGCTTTCTGGCCGATCACATTTATCGGTTAAACAAAGAATGCCAGGGAGTTTTTCTGGGGACTGTGTTTCGCTCAAACCCGATTCCTTTTACTCTTGTTGTGATTGTCGTTACACGGCGTTGTGCTGCTGATACGGCATAGTATCCTTCTGTGGCACAGTCTACTGCCTGACAAAAAGAAAGTCGCGGGGACAACGGCTCATGAAATATTTGTCAGCCACAAAGCCAATCTCGGTTCACCCAGCGTTACCTTGGCAGTCGTTATGTCCTTTTATGCCCCCCCCGTCAAAACCCTCTTTATAACCCTCTTCCAGTGCCGCCCATCGGCTTTCAAGATCTCCTGCACCCGCTTGTCGCCAGTTCAGGCGGCTCAGGGAGCGATGAAGTCTGGCAAGATTTGCGGTTTTCCAAGACGCGTCCTGCTTTGGCTTTTCTTTGATCTCCCCCTTATCAAAATCAATCAGGTAAAAGCCGTCTTCCCGAACCAGAACATTGAAACAGTTCAAATCGGCATGACAAATGCCTGCATCATGAAATCGACGAAGCGTTATGCCAAGAGATCGCCATTGGCCCAGAGAAAGATGGCCAACACGGTCCGCCAATGGCTCAGTATCCCTCAATCGCTCGACAAGAATGGCGCTTTGGTAACAAGCCACAGCGGTTTTTTGATAGCACGCCGCAATAGGTTTGGGCACAGGAAAGCCGTCGTTGTGCAACTTCAACAGGAGCCGGAATTCAGAAAACGAACGAACGCGTTTTTCGCCAAGATAGAGATAGGCCGATTTAAGAAGTTTTGCAACGAGGCCACCCCGCAAGTACCTTCTCAACACCGCTGAAAGGTCAGCAGTCTCAACAAACCATGCGCCCCCGCGACCGCCGCTGGAGACCGGCTCTGCGGCTGTTCCCCAAGCGTCCGGATTAAACCAGTCCGGAGTCACAAGGCTCCCATAGTCCTCGTGAGCTATAGACACAACGTTGCGCTCTCGCGAAATATTTACACCATCGGCCATCATGGTTCTCGTCACAATGAATAAAAATCGCTTTCAACCGCCCCGAACGACCTGAGACGATTTCCGCTGAGTCAGTTAGAATACTCCAAAGTTTATCAATGATCGCCAGCAAAGCTCCACGGAGGGCCAAAGCGATTTAATGAAACCCCTCAGGATTTCGGTTTGATGAAATCAGTCTGCATTCTTCGCTTGTCTGCGATAGGCGATGTCACCCATGTTGTGCCAGTTGTTCTCAGCCTTCAACACCAATGTCCGGGTGTCCGCATCACCTGGGTTATTGGCAAAATTGAGTCACGGCTGGTCGGCGATCTTCCTGGCGTTGAGTTCATTGTGTTCGACAAAAAAAAGGGTTGGCGCGGTTATGCCGAGCTACAGAGGACGCTCAGACGACAACGATTTGATGCCCTACTGCACATGCAGGTCGCATTCAGGGCAAACCTGGCGTCTGCCTGCATTCGCGCTAACATTCGTGTCGGGTATGACAAAGCACGGAGTAAAGACTTACATGGATTGTTTATCAATCGCCGGATTCCAGCGGCCAACAGGCAGCATGTTCGGGATTGCCTTGCGAGTTTTATGACACCGCTGGGTCTTGAGTCTGCGCCGGCCAGATGGGTGATACCCGTTTCAGATGCTGACCGGAGTTTCGCGTCGACTCACCTGAGGGAGGATCGTAAAAATCTCATTATCAGCCCCTGCGCAAGCCATGTGCTTCGCAACTGGTCAGTGGAGCGCTACGCGCAACTGGCTGACTATGCCGCCAG
>NZ_DRGY01000025.1 GCF_011049865.1 Marinobacter antarcticus
GTTCGCCGCTCGCTTCGGGCAACTCCACCTGCATGTGACTTTCCCGCGTGAATGTCGTCGAGACCATAAAGAAAATCAGCAGCAAGAAGACCACATCAATCAGCGGCGTCAGGTCTACCCCGACTTCCTGGCTTCTCTGGCGTGAACGAGTTGGCCGAAGGTGACACCAAACTGCCATTCATTATTACGGCAGACGGTCGCACCCCCCATGAATATGTGGTTAGAGCGATGGATGTAGCCGGTCGTCTGGGTTTCTCCAAGCTCAGTATTACCACAGAGCGTGAGGCAGACAGCCAGTGAGTCAAGACGAAGCCCTGACCGATCCCAAGCGCATCAAACCCGGCGAGACCTGGCCAACTTACAAACGCCTGCTGAAATACGTGAAGCCGTTCTGGCTGGCTTTTTCGCTGGCAGTCGTCGGGAACGTTATCTACGCAGGGGCCTCCACCGGCATGGCAGCGGCGATGGAATATGTAATCGCCGCCATCGAAAATCCGACCGAACAGAATCGATTGTTACTGACCCTGTTGATCGTTGCCGTGTTTTCGCTCCGCGGCGTGGGCACATTCATGAGCCAGTATTTCATCAGCTATGTGGGGCGGCAGGTGATCAATGCACTCCGCAACGACGTGTTCAATCGGTTGATGACGCTACCCTCCCGCTATTTTGATGAAAATGCCGCCGGAAGGCTGGTCTCCAAACTCACGTTTAACGTGGAGCAGGTGTCCGAAGCGGCAACCAACGCGGTCACCATAACGCTGCGGGAAGGTCTGACCATCATAGGCCTGCTCGGGTTCATGCTTTATACAAACTGGAAACTGACGTTGATCTTTCTCGCCGTTGGGCCTTTGATTGGCGCGGTTGTCAGTTACGCGAGCAAGCGATTCCGTAAGATCAGCCAGCGCATACAAGGGTCCATGGGCGACATTACCCATGTGGCGTCGGAGTCGATCACCGGGTATCGGGTGGTTCGGGCTTTTGGCGGAATAGAATATGAAAAGCAACGTTTTCAAAAAGTTAATGATAAAAACTTAAAGCAAAGTCTCAAGATGGCATCCACCCAGGCAATCAGCATTCCGGTGATTCAGATTTTGGTGGCCATCGCCATTGCAGCACTCGTTTGGACCATGTTGGCGCCGGAGATACGAGGCGAAATGAGCACCGGCCAACTGGTGGCCTTCATCACGGCTGCGACGACCCTGGCAAAGCCAATTCGCCAGGTCACTTCGGTGCATGCCAAGATCCAGAAAGGTGTAGCCGCCGCCTACGATGTATTTGAGACGATAGATGAAGTGCCCGAGCAGGACCTTGGCTCCTATGCCCCGGAACGTGTCAAGGGAGGCATTGAATTTGACAGTGTCGCGTTTCGATACCGGGACCAGCTCGACGATGTATTGAAGGGTATCTCAGTCGAAATTCCATCCGGGCAGAGCATAGCGTTGGTCGGGCGCTCAGGTAGTGGCAAATCAACGATGGTCAGCCTGCTTCCGAGGTTCTATGACTACACTGGCGGCGATATCCGCATTGATGGACACTCCCTCAAGGACTTTTCCCTGAAAGCACTGCGCTCCCAGATTGCACTGGTTACGCAAAATGTGGTGCTGTTTAACGACACAATTGCAGCCAACATCGCCTATGGCGCGCTTAGGGAATGTAGCCGTGATGACATTCGTGAGGCAGCCGCGAAAGCCCATGCTCTGGAGTTCATCGACCGCATGCCGGATGGCCTGGACACCATGATCGGCGACAACGGCGTGATGCTATCGGGCGGCCAGCGACAGCGTTTGGCCATTGCCCGGGCTTTGCTGAAAGACGCGCCAATTCTGATTCTCGACGAAGCAACCTCCGCACTGGATACCGAATCGGAGCGGCATATTCAGGAAGCGTTGGAAACCGTTATCAGGGGCCGGACAACGCTGGTGATCGCTCACCGGCTCTCCACCATCGAGAATGTTGATCGAATTCTGGTTATGGATAACGGGCGCATTATCGAATCCGGGCCTCACGCTGAGCTTTTGGCCAGCAACGGCGCGTACGCCCAGCTACATCAGATGCAGTTCAGTGAGCATTCATGACATCGCTGATGGAGCGCCTTTGGTACGGTAAAAGCCGCCCGCTGATGCTGTTATCGCCGTTTGCCTGGCTTTACCGGGCCGTGGCGGAGGCAAGGCGGCGCTCGGCCATCACCGCGCGCGTTCAGTCGTTGCCTGTGCCCGTTGTGGTTGTGGGCAACATCACCGTTGGCGGCACCGGGAAATCGCCATTAACAGCCTGGCTGGTCGATGAGATTCGAGCGGCCGGTTGGCGGCCTGTCATTCTCAGCCGCGGCTATGGCGGCAATTCGTCTGGCTACCCGCTACTGGTGACTCAGGATGCTCTGCCATCCCTTGCGGGCGATGAGCCTGTGATGCTGGCGCAGGCAACCGGTGTGCCGGTGGTGGTTGATCCGGACAGATGCCGAGGAGCAGCATTCGCCCTGGATAACGCGTTGGGCGACGTTCTGGTCAGTGATGACGGACTCCAGCATTATCGGTTGCCACGGGATATCGAGTTGGCGGTATTTGATGGCGAACGCGGCATAGGTAACGGTGCCCTGATCCCCGTTGGCCCCCTGCGCGAACCGATCAGCCGTCTGGCCAGTGTGGATTTTGTCGTTGTCAACGGCGCGGTGGCGTCAGACGAAATGGGGCGAGTGCCGCTCTCAGGGTTTTGTGGTTTTGCGCATCCTCAAATGTACGCCATGACGCTGCAGCCCACCCGCCTTGTTAACCTGATAAGCGGGGAAACCAGATCGCCCGAAAGTTTGAACGGTAAGCGGGTGCGCGCGGTTGCGGGAATCGGCAATCCAGGGCGGTTTTTCCTTACGCTTGAGGCGTTGGGCGCTAACGTGACGGCCATGCCGTTTCCGGATCATCATCGTTTCCGCCCGGAGGATCTGGGCGCTGATGCCGATCAGATTCTGGTGATGACGGCCAAAGACGGGGTCAAGTGTCGCGGCTTTGCTCCGGACAATGCCTGGGTGCTCTATGTTGAAGCCCAACTTCCAAAGGCATTTTCCGATTCTGTCCTTGCCAAATTGCGCGCCTGCTCCGGGCCGCCAACGTTTTAACTGTCAGTGAGATTGGATTATGGATAAAAAACTCTTGGCCTTGCTGGCCTGCCCGGTTTGCAAAGGTGAATTGAAGCTTAACGAAGCCAGAACGGAACTGGTTTGCTTTGCCGATGGCATGGCCTTTCCTATTCGGGAGGGTATTCCTGTCATGATGGCGACGGAAGCCCGCTCACTCTCAACGGACGAGCGCCTTCACAAAAACTGAATATGTTCTCTGCAGGATCGAAGCCCCATGTCTTTTACGGTTGTGATTCCAGCCCGCTATGCCTCCACCCGATTACCCGGTAAGCCCCTGCTTGATATCGCGGGCAAACCCATGGTTCAGCACGTCTTCGAGCGGGCGTGTGAAAGCCGGGCGAGCCGCGTGGTAATCGCTACGGATGACTCGCGTATCCAGGTTGCATGTGAGGCGTTCGGGGCCGAAGTTGTAATGACGTCGCCCAACCATGTCAGCGGCACCGACCGCCTCGAAGAGGTGGTGCGTAAACTTGGACTGGATGCGGATCACCGCGTTGTTAATGTGCAAGGCGATGAGCCCTTGATACCACCACAGTTAATAAACCAGGTTGCCGACAATCTCGAACGTTACCCCGACGTCGCCATCGCTACACTGTGCGAGCGTCTGCACGACGTTGAACAGATCTTCAACCCCAATGTCGTAAAGGTGGTGTTTGATCGTGAAGGCATGGCCCATTATTTCAGCCGTGCGCCCATACCCTGGGCACGGGATCACTGGGGAGACCTGCACAAGAATAAGGGTTTGGCACCCAACGCAGGCGCCGCTTTGAAGGACGGTGTCGGATATTTCCGGCATATAGGCATTTATGGGTATCGGGCCAGCGTGCTCAGCCGTTTCGTGAGCTGGGCACCGGCACCTACCGAATTGGCGGAATCACTGGAACAGTTGCGGGCGTTGTATAACGGTGCCCGAATACACGTAGAAGTAGCGGCCGGAACGCCGCCGGCAGGCGTTGACACGGAGGCGGATCTGCAACGTGTCAGAACCTGGATGACCAAATTAGCGGATGCTGGGAGAGGAGAAGCATGAGTAAGCCTGCCAATGTCCTGTTTGTGTGTCTGGGTAATATCTGCCGTTCTCCGACCGCCGAAGGCGTCTTTCGCAAACTGGTGGCGCGAGCGGGACTGCAAGACCAGATTCAGATCGATTCCTGTGGCACCGGTAACTGGCACATTGGCAAAGGGCCTGATTCGCGATCTCAGGAGGCTGCGCAGAAGCGCGGCGTTGATCTCAGCGCGCTCAAGGCCCGACAGTTTGCGGAAAACGATCTGAAAACCTTCGATTACGTGGTCGTGATGGATCGTCAGAATCTGGCCGATGTGAAAGAGATCTGGCGCCAGACTGGCGGAACAGAGCCCACGCTGTTTCTTGAGTATGGTCGTTCCGGGCTGGCTGAAGTGCCGGACCCCTATTTTGGTGGCGAGGACGGATTTGAACACGTGCTTGATCTGGTTGAAAAGGCAGGCGAGGGCTTGCTCCGTGATATTCAGGAGCGTTTGGCGTGAGCTTGCATGCGGAGGTACAAGAGAGCGTTGGGCTTTTAACACTCAACACTCTGCGGGTATCCGCCACGGCAAGATTTTTCATGGATGTGACCAATCTGGATGATTTGCGCAGCGCACTGGCGCTGGCGAAAAAGAACGGGCTTAAAACACTGGTGCTTGGCAGCGGCAGCAACCTGGTGTTTGCCGGGGATTTTGACGGTCTTGTCATTCGCATGAAAGCGGCGGGGCGCTACTGGGAACAGGTGGGCAATACAGGTGCAACGCTGGTTTTAGGCGCCGGTGAAAACTGGCACGACGCGGTGCTGTACGCCGCAGGCGCGGGGTATCGGGGCATTGAGAACCTGGCACTTATACCCGGCACCGCCGGCGCAGCGCCGGTGCAGAATATAGGGGCTTATGGCGTCGAGCTCTGCGACACACTGATTTCAGTGACTGCGCTGGATAGGGAGTCCGACCAGCTTGTAAGCCTTGATAACGCGGAATGCGGCTTTGGTTATCGCGACAGCCTTTTCAAACTCAGTCCGGGCCGCTACATCATTACCGAGATTCGGCTGCGGCTGTCCCGAGAAAAGCCCTTGCAGCTCGGCTACAAAGATCTTCAAGACTACCTTTCAGAAACCCCGCCTGAACATCTGACGCCCCTGACCGTTGCCGAGGCGGTGATGGCAGTCCGGCGCCGGAAATTACCGGATCCGGCTATCATTCCCAACGCCGGCAGCTTTTTCAAAAACCCTGTAGTGTCCGCCGATCAGTTCAGCAAACTGCAGGCCTCACAGCCCGGCGCCGTTGGCTATCCCCGGAACGACACCGTCAAGATGGCCGCAGCCTGGCTGATCGACCAGTGCGGGTGGAAAGGTTATCGCAATGCCCGAGTCGGCGTTCATAACCGCCAGGCACTGGTGTTAATCAATCATTCGGGCGGAACAGGCCAGGACGTACTTGATTTAGCCGCAGACATCCGTGAGTCCGTAAAGGCCCGCTTCGGCGTGAATCTGGAAGTGGAGCCAGGCATAGTCGGCGGCTGCCATTAAGCGTTGCCTGACAGCAAGTTTCACCAAGGGCTACAAATGCCCGCTTAATTGCCCGCATCATCGCCAGTACGTGGTTTCAGGCTGACAAGAAATGACAAAGCCTCGGCCACCGCAATATCCTGCTTGTCGGCGTCTCTGCGTCCTTTGTACTCAAGGGTGCCCGCTTCAAGTCCGCGGTCGGAAATAACAAAGCGGTGGGGAATGCCCATCAGCTCCATATCCGCAAACTTCACGCCTGGGCGTTCTTTGCGGTCGTCCAGAAGCACGTCGTATCCGGCTTGCTGCAGTTGCTCGTAGAGTTTCTCGCCGGCTTCGGCCACGGTGGGTGTTTTGTGGGCATTGAGCGTGACGATAGCCACCTGAAACGGCGCAATGGCATCGGGCCAGATAATGCCTTTCTCATCGTGATTTTGCTCGATTGAGGCAGCCACAATGCGAGAGACGCCAATGCCATAGCATCCCATATCCATGATCACGGTTTTACCGTTTTCATCCAGTACGGTGGCGTTCATGGCGGTACTGTATTTATTGCCCAGTTTGAAAATGTGACCAACTTCGATGCCCCGGCGTATCTCCAGAGTGCCCTTGCCATCAGGGCTGACGTCGCCTTCTACAACGTCTCGAACGTCTTCAACTCGGCCAAGCGGTAAATCGCGCTCCCAATTCACGCCTGTGAGATGGAAGCCTTCACGGTTCGCGCCACATACAAAATCTGCAAGGTGGGCCGCACTGCGATCCACAATAACGGGTACGCTCAGATTTACCGGGCCAATTGAGCCGGCTTTACAGCCAATGATGGCTTCGATTTCTTCATCGGTTGCCATGGTCAGAGGTTCTGCAACCCCTTCCAGATTTTCGGCTTTGATTTCGTTCAGCATATGGTCGCCGCGCAGGATCAGTGCCACCAGGCCTGCATCGCCGTCCTCATCTTCTTGAGCTTTGACCAACAGGGTTTTTACAGTGCGTGTTGCGTCGATGCCCAAAAATTGTGAGATGGCCTCGATGGTGCGCTGATCGGGCGTTGCAATTTCCTGCATCGCTTCAGACGGTGCTGCGCGCTCGCCCGCTGGCGCGACTGCCTCGGCCTTTTCGATATTGGCGGCATAATCGCTTTCATTGCTGAAGGCAATATCGTCTTCGCCGGAGGAGGCCAGCACGTGGAATTCATGGGAGGCACTGCCGCCAATAGCGCCAGAATCTGCTTGCACCGGGCGATAATCCAGCCCCAGACGATCAAAAATGGCGCAGTAGGTGCGATGCATAAGCTGATAGGTTTCATCCAGGGATTCGGCGTTCACATGGAAGGAGTAAGCATCCTTCATAATGAATTCCCGGGCACGCATCACCCCGAAGCGGGGGCGGCGTTCGTCGCGGAATTTGGTTTGAATCTGGTAAAAATTGGCTGGCAGTTCCTTGTAGCTTTTCAGTTCATTACGGATCAGGTCGGTAATCACTTCTTCATGGGTGGGGCCGAAGCAGAATTCACGGCCGTGACGGTCGTTCATGCGCAGCAGTTCACCGCCGTATTGCGTCCAGCGACCGGATTCCTGCCACAGTTCCGCCGGTTGAACGGCGGGCATGAGCACCTCTTGAGCACCGCTCTTGTCCATTTCTTCGCGAACAATCCGCTCAACCTTGCGCAGTGTTCGCAGCCCCATGGGTAGCCAGGTGTAGAGGCCGGCTGCAAGTTTACGGATCATACCGGCGCGAAGCATAAGCTGGTGACTGATAATCTCCGCGTCAGAAGGCGTTTCTTTCTGGGTTGCAATCAGGTAACGGCTTGCTCTCATCTTGGTTTCCGCTCGTTGGTGTCGCGTAAGACGATGGTTTTAAAGTTGCGTTTATTGTACGTAGCCGGCGGCACAAAATACAGACGGTGAGCATCGTTAACCGGCCAGTGAATTCGGTGTCAGGATAAATACCCCAAAGGCAAAGCTGTGCTGTCGATGACACGCCTCAGAACAAAACTTGAGTGAACGCCGCTGACCCCTTGAATCCGCGTAATCCGGTTCAGCAAAAAGTGGTGATAGTGATCCATGTCTGGCACAACTACTTTGAGCATGTAATCGGCATCGTGGCCGGTCACCAGATAGCATTCCAGAACTTCCGGGTACTCGCTTATCTGTTCTTCAAAGGCCGCAAAGCGTTCAGGTGTGTGCCTGTCCATTCCAATAAGAATGATGGCTGTGAGCGAGAGCCCCAGTTTTTTATGATCAAGAACCGAAACCGTACGCACGACGATGCCCGCATCCTCAAGAGCCCGCATTCTTCTCAGGCAGGGGGAGGGCGATAACCCGATTTTTTCAGCCAGTTGCTGATTGGTCAGGGAGGCGTCTTTTTGTATTTGGGCCAGAATGCGCCTGTCGGTTTTATCGATTTGTATGAGCGTTTCGGATTTTTCAGGCATAATATTGTCTTTAAAGTTATTTAAATGAAATTTATAGCTAATAAAATACGCTTTTACCCTCTATTTAGCAATCCTATGCTTTAAAGAACGCGTTAAGATAGATGTTATTCAGTTAATCAGCAGAAACAAAAAGGAGCGCAACCGACATGGCTTTCGATCATCGCAAATATTCGGCCTTTCAGCCGGTAGCAAAAACCGACCGCCGCTGGCCGGACAGGGTTATTGAAAAAGCACCAACCTGGTGTGCGGTGGATCTTCGCGATGGGAACCAGGCTCTGGTAAAGCCCATGAACGTTGCCCAGAAGCAGCGCATGTTCGATTTGCTTGTCAAGTTGGGCTTCAAGGAAATCGAAATCGGGTTTCCCGCCGCCAGTCAGCCGGATTTTGATTTCTGCCGCAAGCTGATTGACGAAAACCGGATTCCTGACGATGTGAAAATCCAGGCGTTGACCCAGGCACGGCCGGAGTTAATTGCGCGCACTTACGAGGCCTTAAAAGGTGCTCGCAGCGCCATTGTTCACGTGTACAACTCGACATCGACAGTGCAGAGAGAGCAGGTGTTTGGTCTGGACCGGGCGGGCATCCGTGACATCGCGGTTAACGGCGCTCAAGTGGTAAAGGATCTTGCAGCACGTAACTCGGACACGGAATGGACGTTCCAGTACTCCCCGGAGAGCTTCACCGGAACCGAACTGGATTTTGCAGTCGAGGTTATCGACGCGGTCTCGGACGTATGGCGCCCGGACGAAGGGCAGCCGATGATTGTCAACTTGCCCGCCACCGTTGAAATGGCAACGCCCAACGTGTTCGCAGACCAGATTGAATGGGTCTGTGACCACATCCGCCGCCGTGAGTACATCAGTGTCAGCGTGCACACCCACAACGACCGGGGCTGTGGCGTGGCTGCGGCAGAACTGGCTGTTATGGCCGGTGCGGACCGGGTAGAAGGAACGCTGATGGGTAACGGTGAGCGCACGGGCAACATGGATTTGGTCACCATGGCCATGAATCTGTATTCCCAGGGCATCGACCCGATGCTGGATTTGTCCGGCATGGCGGAAATTACAGAGGTTGTTGAAGCCTGCACTGAAATTTCAACCCACCCGCGACATCCTTACGCCGGCGAGTTGGTGTTTACCGCATTCTCCGGAAGCCATCAGGACGCCATTCGTAAGTGCCTGGCGCGCAGGAAAGACGGGGATGCCTGGAATGTAGCCTATCTGCCCATCGATCCTTTTGATTTGGGGCGCCGATATGAAGAGGTTGTGCGCATTAACAGCCAATCGGGCAAGGGCGGAGTGGCCTATGTTCTCGAGCGGGATTACAACATCAGCCTGCCGCGTTGGTTGCAGATCGAGTTCAGCAAGGTGGTTCAGAAAGCCGCCGAAGTGAACGGCGGTGAAATCGATTCAAAGGCTATTCATAGCTTGTTCGAGCAGCGCTATTTGACGGTTCATGAAGACTGGGCGCTGCGTGCTTACGATCTGCACCGGGATGATCAGGGCGTGTTGGCTGAGGTTGCCTTCGGCCGAGAGTCTGCTCCGATTCGCCTTAAAGGTCGCGGCCTTGGCGCAGTGGAAGCCGTTTCCGCGGCGTTGGAAAAGCGCTTTGGGTTTGCCATAGCCGTAGAGGCTTACGATGAGTTTGCGCTGGGTGAGGGCACTCGCGCCAACGCCCTGGCTTGCATACGTCTGACGGCCGGTGGCCAGCATTGCAGTGCCGCGGCTCTTGCGGAGGACACAACGTCCGCAACTTTGCAGGCGCTATTTTCTGCAGTGGCTCAAGTTGCAGATGAGTCGGGTGCAAAAACAGGCGGCCACGAACGTGCAATAAGCGTTTGAGCAAAATGCAACAAGCCGGCACGAAGGCCGGCTTGTTGCATTTTCTTGTACCCGTGAGGGACAGAGGGCGAAAAGGCAGCCTCAGACCGGGGTTACGTTTTCCGCCTGTGGGCCTTTAGGGCCCTGTGTGACGGTGAACTGCACCTGCTGACCTTCTGTCAGTGTGCGGAAACCGCCTGAGTTAATAGCACTGTAGTGCACAAAAACGTCATTGCCGTCGTCTTGTGCAATAAAGCCAAAGCCTTTGGATTCGTTAAACCACTTTACGCTGCCTGTTTTTGTATCGGACATTGATCTTTCCTGTCTTTCTGAGATTTTCCCCCACGGGGCACTGAAGATTTTCCACAGCAATTTCAGTATAGACCGAGTTTGAGGGTCGTCAACGTTTTGCAGGCGCTTTTATATCGTTATAAAACATCAAGTTATTGGATAATGAATAAAAAATGCCCGAGCCAGAATCTGGTGCGGGCATTTTGTTATCGGCTTAACGGATTTTAGCGGCGGAACTGCTCACTGATCTCCTCCAGAATGGCCGGATCGTCTATGGTGCTTGGAACGGCATACTCCTCACCGTCTGCAATCTGCCGGATAACCCGGCGCAGAATCTTTCCGGAGCGGGTCTTTGGCAAACGCTCAACCACAAGGGCTCTTCGAAAACAGGCGATGGCGCCAATTTTATCCCGCACCATTTCCACAAGCTCTTCTTCCAGTTCGTCATGATCAATGGTCGCGCCGTCTTTAATCAGCACGAGCCCCAGCGGTACCTGGCCTCTCATGTCGTCGTGAGCGCCCACTACGCAGCATTCGGCAATCGCCGGGTGGGAGGCAACCACTTCTTCCATTTCACCGGTTGAAAGCCGGTGGCCGGCCACGTTTATCACGTCATCTGTGCGGCCCATAACGAAAACATAGCCGTCTTCGTCAATAAAGCCGCCATCCCCCGAGCTGTAAAACCCGGGAATGAGATTGAGGTAGCTATCCTGGAATCGTTGGTCATCTCCCCAGACGGTCATCAGACAGCTAGGGGGCAGTGGAAGCTTGACCACGATCTGCCCCTGTTCTCCCGCTGGCATCTGGCTGCCGTCAGGGCTCACAACTTGCACGTTATAGCCAGGCGAGGGGACGGTTGCGGAGCCTGGCTTGATCACTAATGTTTCAATACCCACCGGATTGCAGCAGATGGCCCAACCGGTTTCGGTTTGCCACCAGTGGTCCAGTATCGGGAGCTGAGTATGTTCCCGCAGCCATTCATAGGTTGGCGGGTCCAGACGTTCACCGGCAAGAAAAATGCGCCGCAGCGAACTTATGTCATAGCGGGAAAGTTGGTCTGCTTCCGGGTCTTCTTTGCGCACAGCGCGAAATGCGGTGGGCGCTGTGAACAGAAGATTAACGCCGTGATCCTGAACCACTCTCCAGAACGCGCCCGCATCGGGGGTTCTGACCGGTTTGCCTTCATACAAAATGGTTGTGCAGCCCGCAAACAAAGGCGCATAAACAATGTAGCTGTGGCCGACCACCCAGCCCACATCTGAGGCAGCCCAGAATATGTCGCCGGGTTTGGCATCGTAGACCAGCTTCATACTGTATTTGAGTGCCACGGCGTGTCCACCGTTATCTCTCACCACACCTTTGGGTTTGCCCGTGGTGCCGGAGGTATAAAGCACATACAGCGGGTCTGTTGCTTTTACGGGTACCGGGCTTGCCGGCTCAGCGCCCGCCATTACGTCGCTCCAGTCGTGATCGCGGCCTTCGTGCATCTTCGCCCGTGCCTGCGGCCGTTGGTAAACAATGCAAAAGTCAGGCTCGTGAGAAGCCCGTTCAAGGGCTTTATCTACCAGTGGTTTGTACTCGATTACTTTCGAGACTTCGATGCCGCAAGAGGCGGTAATTATGGCTTTGGGTTGCGCATCGTCGATTCGTACTGTGAGTTCGTGGGCGGCAAAACCGCCAAAGACCACCGAGTGAACGGCACCGAGGCGAGCGCACCCCAGCATGGCTATGACGGCTTCCGGGATCATCGGCATATAAATGATCACCATGTCGCCTTTGCCAATTCCTTTTGCTTTCAGAGCGCCGGCAAACCGCGCGACTTCGTCGGTGAGCTCGCGGTAGGTGTAACTTCGCTTTGCTCCGGTAACCGGTGAGTCGTATATGAGGGCTTTCTGATCACCCCGGCCGGCTCGAACGTTGGCGTCGAGGGCAATGTCGGCGGTATTGAGCGTTCCGTCAGGAAACCATTGGCCATGACCGTTATCGGTGGCTTGCCACATGGTCTCAGGGGGCTGGATCCAGTCGATGTCGCCTGCCTTTTCACGCCAGAATTCGTCCGGTTTATCGATCGATCTCCGGAATTCTGAGTGATAGTCCATACATTTTACCTCGTTGAGCCTGTTTTTATTCTGTTGACAGTTCTCTCAACTTTAGGCGCTTTGGGGCAGCGAACCAGTAGACCATAGGATTAGTTGGCGGAATTTTCCAACCCGCTGTTTTTCGGGTTGATGGACTTTACTTCCGCCGTGATGGTGCCGTTTGCCACATGTGCAGAAATGCTGTCGCCGGCAGCAACATCCGGGGCGTTGCGGATGATGTGGCCATGGGAATCGCGAACGATGGCGTATCCACGCCCCAGAGTCGCCAGGGGGCTAACCACGTTAAGGCTGCCCGCCGTGTGCTCCAGCCGATCTTGCGCTTTTGCCAGAATTCGTCGCACCGCGTTATCCAATTGGGTGGCAGATCGGTCAAGTGCCTCACGACTGCTTGCTAACTGTTTGCGGGGGGACTGCATGTCTAGCCGTTGCGCCAGATGAGCGCTTCGCACCTGTGAGCGGTCCAGTCGTTGAGCCATGATTTTGCCAAGGCGCAGTTCCAGTTCGTCCAGGCGCTGGGCTTTTTCCAGCAGTTCCCGCCGCGGATCCCTTAGCCGCGCCGCCAAGTGTTCCAGCTTGGTGCCAAGCCGCTGCAGCGCTCTGTTGGCCGCGTTGGTCAGGCGTAGCTCGCGATCGTTTATCTGTCGAAGCATGTCGCGTTGGTCAGGTGAAACCTTTTCAGCCGCCGCAGACGGTGTGGGCGCCCGCAGATCCGCGACGAAGTCGGCGATGGTAACGTCTGTTTCATGGCCAACCGCACTGACGGTGGGAATAGTGCAGGCGGCAATGGCGCGGGCCACCGCTTCCTCGTTAAAGCACCAGAGGTCTTCCAGGGAACCACCACCACGCCCAATGATCAGCACATCGGCCACACCGTGGGTTTGCGCCAGATTAATCGCCCGAACAATTTCCGCGGTAGCGGGTTGTCCCTGAACCGTTGTGGGGTAAAGGGTGACCGGTATGGCAGGGCATCGTCGTGCCAGAACGGTGAGTATGTCGTGTATGGCTGCGCCGGTGGGTGAGGTGATAACGCCAATGTGAGTTGGCAACGTGGGAACCGGCTTTTTGCGGCCTGCGTCAAACAGGCCTTCGGCCTGCAGCTTGCGTTTTAACTCATCAAAAGCCAGTTGCAACTCACCGAGCCCTGCGGGCTCAATATGCTCCGCAATAATCTGGAAGTCGCCGCGGTTTTCATACAGGGTGACTTTACCGCGAATGCGTACCTGGTCGCCTTCCTTGGGTATGGCGCGTATGCGCTGATTCAGCCCCCGGAACATGGCGCAACGAATCTGGCACTTGCGATCTTTCAGGGAAAAGTACCAATGGCCGGACGAAGGTCTTGAAAAGCCCGACAATTCGCCCTCAACCCACACCTGCATAAAGCTGGATTCCAGCAGGTGCCTGGCCTGATGGTTCAGTTCGCTGACGCTCAGCGCTCTGGGCCGGGTATCCTGAAACACGTCGTTCACCAAAAGCTCCTCGCCGGCCTATACGCAATAGCCGAAAAATGTGAGTGTAAAGTGCTGTAATTTCAAATGCATGGGGCTTTCTACAGGAAACTGCGCAGTTTACTGACCTGCGACACCTCTTTATAATAGCTCGATTACACATTTCACTTTGCGGCTGCATCATCAATGCCGCACGAAAGGTTCAAATTTAGCACGTTCAAAAGGCCGATCCCAATGCTGCGAATTGCCGAAGAAGCTCTTACATTTGATGATGTTCTGCTGGTGCCCGGTTATTCCGAGGTGTTACCCCATCAGGCGGATCTGCGTACCCGGTTAACCCGGAATATTACGCTGAACATACCGCTTGTGTCTGCCGCCATGGACACGGTAACCGACGCCGAGCTTGCCATCGCCATGGCTCAGGAAGGCGGTATTGGCATTATGCACAAGAACATGAGCCCGGATCAGCAGGCGGCTGCGGTACGCCGGGTGAAAAAATTTGAAAGCGGTGTGGTGAAAGACCCGATTACCGTTAACCCGGACAACACCGTACGTGAGCTGGTTGAAATTACGCTGGCCAATAACATTTCTGGCCTGCCGGTGGTCGACGGCAGCGAGTTGATTGGCATTGTGACCGGCCGGGACATCCGCTTTGAGAGCAGCATGGACACGCTGGTGCGTGAAATAATGACGCCCAAAGACAAGCTGGTCACCGTGAAGGAAGGTGCCGATCTGGAATCCGTGAAAGAGCTACTGCACCGCCACCGTATTGAGAAAGTGCTGGTGGTGAATGACAATTTTCAGCTTCGTGGCCTGATTACTGCGAAAGATATCCAGAAGTCCAAAGACTATCCACTCGCATGCAAGGACAACCAGGGTCGCTTGCGCGTGGGCGCCGCTGTCAGCACCGGTGGTGATACCGAAGCCCGTATTGTTGCGCTGGCCGAAGCCGGCGTGGATGTCATCGTGGTGGACACAGCCCATGGCCACTCCCGCGGTGTCATCGAGCGTGTTCGATGGATCAAGAAGCACTACCCGGATTTGCAGGTGATTGGCGGAAATATCGCCACGGCAGAAGCCGCTACCGCACTGGCTGATGCCGGCGCAGACGCGGTAAAAGTCGGTATCGGCCCCGGCTCTATCTGCACCACTCGCATTGTGGCGGGCGTTGGTGTGCCGCAGATATCCGCCGTGTCCAGCGTTGCGGAAGCTTTGAAGGATCGCGATATTCCGCTGATTGCGGACGGCGGCGTGCGCTTTTCCGGTGATATCGCCAAGGCCATCGTGGCCGGCGCCCACTGTGTGATGATTGGCAGTTTGCTGGCAGGCACAGATGAGGCACCGGGAGAAATTGAGCTTTATCAGGGTCGCAGTTACAAGGCCTATCGCGGCATGGGTTCGTTGGGTGCGATGGGGCAGGGTTCAAGTGACCGTTATTTCCAGGATGCTAGTAAAGGCATTGAAAAGTTGGTGCCGGAAGGCATTGAAGGCCGCGTTGCCTGCAAGGGCCCTATGCGCAATATCATCCATCAGTTGGTGGGCGGCCTGCGTGCGGCCATGGGATATACCGGTAGCGAAACCATGACAGACATGCGCACCAGGCCCCGATTTGTTCGCATCACCGGTGCCGGTATGCGTGAGAGCCACGTGCACGACGTAACCATCACCAAAGAATCGCCAAACTACCGCGTCAGCTGAGATCAAACAGCTTGGGTGCGGCTCTGACCGGGGCCGCACAGCTTATTTTTTCCGAGGATTTCATGGCTCACAATATTCACGATCACCGTATCCTGATTCTAGATTTTGGTTCCCAGTACACACAACTGATCGCCCGCCGCGTGCGTGACATTGGCGTGTACTGCGAAGTGCGTGCGTTCGATATCACCGATGAAGAGCTGCAGGCGTTCAACCCAAAGGGTATTTTGCTGGCTGGCGGCCCTGAGTCTGTTACCGAGCTGGGTGGCCCGCGTGCGCCTGACGGCTTGTTTGAACTGGGTATTCCGATTCTGGGTATTTGTTATGGCATGCAAGTCATGGCTGAGCAACTGGGCGGACGAGTTGCCAGCTCCGAGAAACGTGAATTTGGTTATGCGCAGGTGAAAGTTCGCGCTAAAGGCCCGCTGCTCGAAGACATCACGGACCACCTTACCGCGACGGGTGAATCCCTTCTGGATGTGTGGATGAGCCACGGTGACAAGGTTGTGGCCATGCCAGAGGGCTTTGAGCTTTTGGCATCGACCGAAAGCGCGCCCATCGCCGCTATGCAGGACCTGGCACGCAATCTTTATGGACTGCAATTCCACCCGGAAGTGACTCACACTCTGCAGGGCAAGCGCATTCTTGAGCACTTTGTGATGACCATCTGCGGCTGTGAAGCCTTGTGGACGCCCGCCAAGATTGTGGACGACGCCGTGCACAAAATTCGTGAGCAGGTGGGTTCCGACAAGGTTCTGCTGGGCCTGTCTGGCGGTGTGGATTCATCGGTCACAGCGGCGCTTCTGCACAAAGCCATTGGTGATCAGCTTACCTGTGTGTTTGTCGATAACGGCCTGTTACGCCTGAACGAAGGCGACCAGGTGATGGACATGTTCGGCAGCAGCATGGGCGTAAAAGTGATTCGCGCCGATGCTGAAGAGCGTTTCCTCGCCAATCTCGAAGGCGTCAGTGACCCGGAGCGGAAGCGCAAGGTGATCGGCAACACCTTTATCGATGTGTTCGATGAAGAAGCCACGCGCATTCAGAATGTGAACTGGCTGGCTCAGGGCACCATCTATCCGGACGTAATCGAATCGGCCGCGTCCAAAACCGGGAAATCCCACGTGATTAAATCTCACCACAACGTGGGTGGTCTACCGGAAACCATGAAGCTTAAATTAGTAGAACCGCTGCGCGAATTGTTCAAAGATGAAGTGCGGCGCATTGGCCTGGAGCTGGGCCTGCCCTACGATATGGTTTATCGCCACCCGTTCCCGGGGCCTGGCCTGGGTGTGCGTATTCTGGGCGAGGTGAAAAAGGAGTACGCAGACATCCTGCGCCGCGCCGACGCCATCTTCCTGGAAGAACTGCACCGCGCCGATTTTTATCACAAAACCAGCCAGGCGTTTGCGGTATTCCTGCCGGTTAAATCCGTGGGTGTGGTGGGTGATGCCCGCCGCTACGAATGGGTGATTGCGTTGCGCGCCGTTGAAACCATCGATTTCATGACCGCGCGCTGGGCGCATCTGCCGTATGAGCTGCTGGAAACCGTCTCCAACCGCATCATCAATGAGATCAGTGGCGTATCACGGGTGACGTACGATGTGTCTTCCAAGCCGCCGGCGACGATTGAATGGGAGTGA
>NZ_DRGY01000026.1 GCF_011049865.1 Marinobacter antarcticus
CATCAAAGTTGACCGCCATTCCCAGTTCCAGATCAGCCTCAGCTGCGGAACTGACCACCGCTGCAAGGTGGAAAATCACATCGGGACGGACATGTAGAACCGCATCCAGCGCACCCGGTGAGGTGATATCGATGGCATAGCTCGACGTCTCAAGGGACGCAGTAGTGGGCGCCTCGGCCTTTACCTGGTCGAGCAGGGTGATTTGCGTTAGCGGCTGACCATTGAGTTCGCCGAGGGCAACCAGCGCCTGGGTCAGGCGTTGGCCCAGAAAACCGGCGGCGCCGGTGATCAGGATGTGCATGGCAAATTCCTTATTGTTATGAATGTTGTCTTGCGTTCAGTGATGTTGTGCGTGACCCGATGATTGATCACTTCTCAGGTTGTCAGTCCGTGCGTTTCGCCCCAGCCCAGGCCCGCCCGGGTGCCGCCGGCTGGACGGTATTCGCATCCCACCCAACCCTGATATCCCAGGTCATTGAGGTGGCGCAGAATTGCCGGGTAGTTCAGTTCACCGACATCCGGCTCATGTCGTTCAGGGACTCCGGCAATCTGGACGTGGCCGATGTGTGGAAACTGGGCTTCAAGATTCCGGATCACATCGCCCTCAACGATCTGGCAGTGGTAGATATCAAACTGCACACGTAAATTATCCGCCCCGACACGCGCCAGTATGTCCGCCGCCTGGGCCTGGCGTTGCAGAAAAAAGCCGGACATATCACGACCATTAATCGGTTCAATCAGCAGCGTCTTGCCGGCTTTGGCCAGTTCCCCGGCGGCGTAGCGCAGATTGTTCACGTAGGTCGCCAGATGTGCCTCGTAGGCGTCGTCGTTCGCGTTCGCCGGCAGCAGGCCTGCCATCGCATGCACCTGCGGGCAATTGAGTGCCTCTGCGTAATGAATACCCCGGGCTACGGAATCGCGAAACTCGTCCTCACGCCCGGGTAAACTGGCCAGACCTCGCTCGCCGGTGTCCCAGTTGCCCGGTGGCAGGTTAAAAAGCACCTGCGTCAGCTGGTTCTCATCCAGCACGGCTCTCAGTTCGCTGGCTTCGTAGTCATAGGGGAAGAGATATTCAACCCCACGAAAACCCGCTGCTGCTGCGGCCGCAAAGCGATCCATAAAGCCATGCTCGGTGAACAGCATGCTCAAGTTAGCGGCCAGTCGTATCATCTCGGGTCCTTTAACGGATTTATCATTTAGTTCAGCTGCGCGCGAAGCGCATCTCCAGTTCCCGGACCTGCTCGTCGGTCAGACTACGAGGGTTCTGCCCCCGCAGCAGCAGGAACAGTTTCGCGGTTTCCTCAAGTTCTTCGGTGGCATAAACCGCAGCCTCCAGCGACTTGCCGGCCACTACCGGACCGTGATTGGCGAGCAACACGGCACTGTGCTGACCCGCCAGGCCCTTAACCGCATCGCCCAGAGTTTCATCGCCGGGAATGTGATAGGGCACCAGTGGCAACTTGCCCACGCGCATGACGTAATAGGCGGTCAGGGGTGGAATACAATTTTGGGGATCAACATCCGGTAGGCAGGAAACCGCCACCGAGTGGGTTGAGTGTAGATGCACAATTGCACCTGATTGCGGCCGTTCTCCATACATGGCCTGATGCAAAAAACTTTCCTTGGTGGGAGGATCTCCTGCCACCAGTTGGCCAAGACGATCCAGCTGTGAGATGCGGGCTGGATCAAGCCATCCCAAGCAAGCATTGGTGGGAGTCATGAGCCAACCGCCATCGTCAAGGCGCACGCTGATGTTGCCACTGGAGCCCATAGTCAAGCCCCGATCAAATAGAGATTTGCCATAGCGTGTGATGTCGTCGCGCAGTGAGTTGATAGTGCTCATAACAACACCTCAAACGCCCGTGAAAAGAAATCGACACCGCCAAAGTTACCGGACTTGAGCGCCAGTGATAGTGGTGCCTGCCGGCCATTAAGGCGGGTCTGAGTCCAGGGCACGCCCGGGTCAATCTGGTCACCGATGCGCAGCTCACAAATACCAAGCGCTGACACCACAGCTCCGGAAGTCTCGCCCCCGGCAATCAGTAAGCGGCCTGCGCCTTCAGCAACCAACTCGCTGGCGATCACTGCCAGCGCCCGTTCAACACGTTCACCAGCAACCGCGACACCAAGTTGATCTTGGGCTTGGCGGACCATATCTGGAGTTGCGGAGGCGTAAATCAGAACAGGCGCTTTGCCACCCATGCGCTGACGAGCAAAATTCAGGGCTTGGCCGATCTGGGTATCATCTTTAGCCAGCTTTAGTGGATCTAGAGCAAAACCTTCGTAACGGTTCAGGAAGTGTTTGATTTGCAACAGGGTCGCTTGAGAGCAGCTACCCGACAACACCAGTGCTCCACCACTGGCCGGTTCAAGACGGCCAGCCTGATCCACGGTGTCAAGCCAGCCCAGTCGCCGATACTCAGCAGGCAGCGCCTGACCAAGGCCGGAACCTCCAGTGACCAGCGGCAGTTCCACCACCACGGCAGCCAAGGTTGCAAGATCGGTCTCGTCGAGCGTGTCGCAAATTACGTGGCGCACGCCTTGCGCCGCGAGCGCTTCCAGACGATCCGACGAGGCCTTAACACCCGCAGCCAAGTCCGACCGGGCCAGCAGGCCGACATCATGATCAGTCTGACGTGAGAGGGTGCGCACAAGATCCGCATCCCGCATCGGGTTGAGCGGGTGATGTTCCATTCCACTGTCGTTGAGTAACCGGTCACCGACAAACAGGTGGCCTTGGTAAACCGTACGGTTGTTGGCTGGAAATGCCGGCACCATCACCGTTTGTTTGGCCTCAAGTCGCTCCAACAATGCATCCGAGACTGGGCCGATATTGCCGGCGTCTGTTGAGTCAAAGGTCGAGCAGTACTTGAAATAAATCTGTCGGGCGCCTCGCGCTTGCAGCCAGGCCAACGCAGCTAATGAGCTGTCGACACTCTCGCGCACCGGGCACGAGCGGGACTTGAACGCCACAACCACGGCGTCGATGTTCTCAAGTGCCAAATCAGGCCCAGGTATTCCAATTACTTGCAGTGTCCTCATCCCTGCACGAACCAAATTATTGGCCAGATCCGTTGCGCCGGTGAAGTCGTCAGCGATTGCACCCAATACCAGACTCATTCAGCAGTCCCCTTATCCTGCGCCGCCTTAGCTTCCGGCAGTTCAATTCCGGACAATCTCTGATAGACCTTGATCACGGCGGAGTCGTCTTCGCGGCCCAGGCCGATGCCGCTAGCAGCCGTGAACTGCTGAAGCGCACTCGCGGCGACCGGCATCGCAAGCGACAGCTCGCGACCGGTCTGATGCACGATATTCAGGTCCTTGACGAAAATGTCGACGGCGGACAGCGGGGTGTAGTCGCCCTTGATGATGTGGGGTACGCGATTTTCAAACATCCAGGAGTTACCGGCGGAATGGGTAATGACCTCGTACAACGTGCTGGCGTCGATCCCCATATGCATGCCCAACGCCATCGCTTCAGCCGCTGCGGCAATATGAATACCGGCCAGATGCTGATTGACCAGTTTGACGCTGGAACCGGCACCCGCGCTATCACCCAACCGGTACACCGTTGCGGACATCGCATCCAGTACGTTTTCACCCTTGGCGTAGGCATCGGAGCCGCCGGAGGACATCACCGACAGTTGCCCAGCCCTTGCCTTGACAGTGCCTCCGCTGACCGGGGAATCCAGCATCAGCAGACCGGACTCTGCTAAGCGAATGCCCAGCGCCCGGGCATAACTGGGGGCAACGGTCGCACACTGCATCACCAGACTACCCGGCGCCAGCTTGGCCGCCACGCCATCCGCGCCAAACAACACGGATTCAACCTGCTCGGCATTCACCACCAACAGCACAACTATGTCGCACTCGGCGGCCAGCTCAGCGGGCGAGGCCACGCTCCGTCCACCTTTTGACATGAACAGATCGCGCGCGCTGACGGAGATGTCACACCCGATCACAGAAAGCCCGGCTTCCAGCATGGCCAGGGCAGAGCCCATCCCCATGGCACCCAACCCAACGACACCGATGACTGAATTGTTGTTTGGCACTTAAATGATCCCTCGCAGTGGCGTGGCAGTTCCATCGTGAAGGGCTTTAGCAAGCCGCAAAAAACGATGCTTAATCATAAAATGTTAGCGCTAACATCAGTATTAAATTATTCTCCGTATCGAAGCAATAGCAAGGAAGAAATTAAGTGCCAGCGTCCAGCAATAAATCCAGGCGACATCGCAAAAGCGTTATGCAACCAACCATTGCAGATGTCGCTCTGGAGGCCCAAGTGTCGGCAATTACGGTTTCCCGGGTTATAAACTCGACCGGTGCCGTGCGCCCAGCAACGCGAGAGCGGGTTGAGGCGGCGATTGACAAAGTAGGATACGTCCGCAATATGCTTGCCGGAAGCCTGGCATCAGCCAGTTCCCGTTTCATTGCAGTCATCGTGCCGTCGTTGTCCAATATCGTGTTTATCGAAGTAATTAGTGGCCTGCAAAGTGAGTTCGAAAAACAGGGCTATCAAATCTTATTGGCCAACACCGACTACAACCTTGACCGTGAGTGCCAATTGGTCAGGACGTTTCTTGGCTGGTCGCCATCGGCCGTGGTAATCACCGGTTTGCGTCACAACGCCGCCTGCCAGCGGATACTGGAAGAATGGGACGGCCCGATTGCTGAAATTATGGAATTGGGTGATGCCATAGACCTTAACATCGGGCTTGATCATCAAGCGGCCGGGCGCCGTATGGCGCGCTACCTGTTGGAGAAAAAACATCGGAATATTGTCTATGTGGCTGCTCAGATCGAACAAGACTACCGTGCCGGACTACGCTATGAAGGCCACAAGGCGGAGCTTGAGGCCGTTGGTCTGAAGGCACCGCTGCTTGACATGGATCAGTTGGGCCAATTTGAAACCGGTGCTCGCTCGCTCGATATCGTGCTCGCCGATTATCCGGACGCCACAGCCATTCATTTTGCCAATGACGACCTTGCTACCGGTGCGCTGTTGCTCGCCCAGCGCCAAGGCATCCGGGTGCCTGAAACCATTGCCATCGCTGGTTTTAACGGGCTGCCAATCGGGCAGCATGTCACCCCACCATTGACCACTATTATTTCGCCTCGCCAGACGATTGGTCGCGCGACCGCTGAGCAGGTCATTGCTCGAATTGAAGGTCGGCACCTCCAAAATAACCAGACCGATGTCGGGTTTGAGATGTCGATTGGTGACAGCGCTTAAAACAATTGCCA
>NZ_DRGY01000027.1 GCF_011049865.1 Marinobacter antarcticus
GATTCCCGACGCGAGGAAAGATATTGGCGACTACCTGATGGACTACTACAACCGGCAGCGTCCCCATACATTCAATGACGGCATGCCACCTGTGGTCGCCGAAGAAAAACTTAAAATACTGTCCGGGATTAGTTGACCACTACAGCCTGCGCCAATGACCACAAACGCTTGAATGCGTTTACAATGCTATCGCGGGGATAAAGACGCCGAATAGTTGGCTTAAAAACTAAGGCAGTAAACAGTTGCGGCAGTGATAGATTGTCGAAGCCGTATAATGGCTTCGACAATCTATCACTGGTTATCTAAAAGCTCGGATGGCCAAGAACCTAACGCAGAATCACTAGCGGCTTTTTGGACGACGCCAGCATGCTGGTGGTGGTGCTGCCCAGTAAAAAGCGGCGTATTTTCGAGTGGCCGTAGGCGCCCATCACCAGGATGTCGATGTTGAACTCGTCCTGGTAACCGTGCAGCACCCGCTCCACCTCACCGCTCCGAATGGCCAGCGTAATATCGGATTCCAAAGGCGCCAGCATAGCCTCTGCCTTGCGCAACTGGGCCATGGCTTCCGGGGTTTCATCACCCACCATGACCAGATGCAGGGGCATACCTTTCAGTACAGAGCTGGCAGCCAGGTGCTCAACGCCGCGAAAACCGGTGGCGCTGCCATCAAACGCCAGCATGGCGCTTTTGGGCACTGCAAATTCATTTGGCACCAGAAGAATCGGCCGGCTCATGCTGCGAATAACGGTTTCCAGTTGGCTACCAATGCGCTGATCACGATCAGAGCTGCTTTCCCCGTGCAGCCCCATCACCAACAGGCGAGTCTTTTCCTGCATTGCCAACAGTGATTCCGTAAGGTCACCGTGACGCTGGCGTTTTTGAATCTCGCTAACACCGGCACCCTGCAGTCTGTGCGAGGCCTCATCAAGCATGTGATTGCCGTGTTCCAGGGCCAATTTGGCCCGTTTGCGATCCAGTTGCGCCAGCTCATCCAAAAGGTGTTCGCGGCTGCCCAGACCAATGTTTCCGGCCATATCAGGCTCCGACGGATAGCGCTCCTCATCAAGCACGTGCAACAGCGTCAGCGGTGAATCCATGTGCTTGCTGGCCCAAGCGGCGTAATCGCAGACCGCCGGCGCAGCACGGGAACCATCAATGCAAGCCACAACGCGCAACGTATCCTGCGCGTTTGATGGGGGGCTGGACGGGGGATTCTTTGTCGAGTCTTGCATATTAATGGCCCATTAACTGGTCAACGCCTTCCGGCTTGTCGTGCACTCCAAAACGATCAACGATGGTGGCGCTGGCCTGGTTCATACCGATCACTTCCACTTCGGCACCTTCCCGGCGGAACTTGATGACCACCTTATCCAACGCACCCACGGCCGTAATGTCCCAGAAGTGTGCGCGGCTAACGTCTACAACCACTTTATCGACCACCTCGCGAAAATCAAAGGCGGCAACAAATTTTTCCGATGAACTGAAAAATACCTGCCCCATTACGGTGTAGGTGCGCGTACCCGCCGACTCATCCAGCGTGGTCTGCACCTCCATAAAGTGCCCGATCTTGTTGGCAAAGAACAGAGCCGCAAGTAGTACGCCGGCAAACACACCCAGCGCCAGATTATGGGTCACAACCACAACGCACACGGTGACCAGCATCACAATGTTGGTCGAAAGCGGGTGGGTTTTCAGATTGCGAATGGATTCCCAAGAGAAGGTGCCAATGGATACCATAATCATGACAGCCACCAGCGCGGCCATGGGAATGCGCACCAGAATATCGTCCAGCACCAGTATCATCACCAGCAGAAACACACCGGCCGTGAGCGTGGAAAGCCGGGTGCGTCCACCTGATTTGATGTTGATAATTGACTGGCCGATCATCGCGCAGCCGGCCATGCCCCCAAGCAGTCCAGACCCGATGTTGGCAATACCCTGCCCTCGGCACTCGCGGTTACGGTCGCTTTCGGTATCGGTCAGATCGTCAACGATGGTGGCGGTCATCATGGATTCCAGCAAGCCAACCATGGCCAACGGAATGGCATACGGCAGAATAATCATCAGGGTTTCGAGGTTCAGTGGCACATCCGGCCAGAGGAAGATCGGCAGTGTATCGGGCAATTCACCCATATCGCCCACGGTGCGCACGTCAATATTGAACAATACGGCCACAACGGTCAGCACCACGATGCAAATCAGCGGCGATGGCAGGAACTTGCCCAGCACCGGAACATAGGGGAACAGGTAGATAATACCCAGCCCGGCGGCGGTCATTGCGTAGACGTGCCAGGTTACGTTGGTGAGTTCCGGTAGCTGAGCCATAAAGATCAGAATTGCCAGCGCGTTCACAAAACCGGTCACCACCGAGCGCGATACAAACCGCATTAAACTGCCCAGTTTCAGCCAGCCCGCCAGAATCTGAATGACACCGGTCAGCAACGTGGCTGCCAACAGGTACTCCAGACCATGCTCTTTTACCAACGTCACCATCAGTAACGCCATGGCGCCGGTTGCCGCCGAAATCATCCCGGGCCGGCCACCCACAAAGGCGATAACCACGGCGATACAAAATGACGCGTAAAGCCCTACTTTGGGGTCCACACCTGCGATAATCGAGAACGCAATCGCTTCTGGAATCAACGCGAGGGCCACCACGATGCCGGCAAGAAGGTCGCCTTTGGTGTTGGAAAACCAGGTGGTTTTCAGAGTATTTACCATAGTTTGAAGTGCCCGGTTGGCTGCGCTGTGCAATGAAAATCAGATTGCCGAAACTGCAATAACGGCAAAATAAAGGGCGCGTATTCTATCAAAATGCGAGTGCCGGGGTAAGAGCGGTTGAAATCCAACCGTCGGGGTTGTTCGCCAAACGAACACTAGCGGGTGCAGCGAAACGTCAGGTTGTAACGGCAGACGCCGGTCAGCGGGTGCGTGCCGGCCTTCAGTGGCAGAACCCCGTGGTAGCTTAGTCGTGACGCCCCGCCCCAAACCACCACATCGCCATGACCCAGGGGAATGTTCGATGGTCGTTCGTTCCGCGACAGCCCGCCGAACTGGAACACCTGCGGCAATCCCAGAGACACGGACACGATGGGCTGCGACAGGTCTTTTTCGTTTTTGTCCTGGTGCAGCCCCATTTTTGCGCCGGGTTCGTAGCAGTTGATGAGGCAGGAATCCGGGGCAAAATCTGTATAGCCTGCCGCGCGCGCGGCCGAGCTGGCCAATTCTGAGAAATCCGAGGGCATTGCGGGCCATGGTTCTGCGGTACACGGATCCTGTGCCTGATAACGGTACCCTTGCGCATCCGTCACCCAGCCCCATGTTCCACAACAACTCATGGCAACAGACATGCTGTGCCCGCCGGGTGTTTTCATGTGCCTTAACGGTGCGGTTGTGGTTATGTGCCGGATGCCGTTCAACAGATTTTGCGCGTGTGCCGACGCAAATTGTCGAAGCACACAGGCACCTTCCGCGAGCGGTTCGGTGGTTATTTCAATGGGCTGGTCGGCAAACAGATCGAGAGTCATGCCGCCATTTTTAACATGAAAAAGCGCGTATCTCCCAGGCTCGTAAAAAAACAGATGGCCTGAATGAAAGCCTGTTCATGAAGATTCGCTAAAAAACACGTATATTCTGTGGTCTGATTCATTCTCCGGTAAGGACGTTTTAATGCTGTTTGCAATCATCATTGGTGGTTTGATTGGTTACGCCTTTGGCAAGTTCCCCGGTTTGCTCATAGGGGCGGCCATTGGCGCATTTTTGCTTAATCGCGCGAAAAGCCGTCTGTTCGGCAAGCTTCAAAACATTCAATCCGGCTTTATTGAATCTGTGTTTGCGGTAATGGGCGCCCTGTGCAAGGCAGACGGCGTTGTGTCGCAAGATGAAATACAAGTCGCCGAAGCCATGTTTGTGCGTTTCCGCCTGAACGAGGCCCAGAGAGCAACGGCCAAAGCGGCCTTCAGCCGTGGCAAATCTGACGATTTTGATCTGGATGCCGAGTTGGCGCACTTTTTGAGCATCAGTGGGCGCCAACCCGCGTTCCTGCAGATGTTTCTTCAGGTGCAGTTTTCTGCCGTAGCGGCGGATGGCGTGGTACACCCGGCCGAGCGCGAAATGCTGGTCCGCATTGCCCGCGGCCTGGGCCTGCCAGAAAGCCAGATCGATCAACTCGAAGCCATGCTGCGCGGGGCACACGGCGGACAAGCGGGCAGCCAGCGGTCGTCGGCTCAGCAGAATGACGATGCTTACAAGGTTCTGGGTGTGTCACCGTCAATAAGCGATGCGGAGCTCAAAAAGGTGTATCGCAAGCTGATGAGCGAGAACCATCCCGACAAGCTTGCCGGCCGAGGATTGCCAGAAAGCATGCGTGAAATGGCGGAAGACCGTACCCAGGAAATCACCAACGCCTATGACGTCATCAAGGAATCCCGGGCCCGTAATGCGTGAGGCGAAACCAGCCTGACCTAATGCCGGCTCAGGCGTTGTTTCGCACCTCTCATTTTATGCGCAACCTTGTCGCCAAGCACCAGCATGGCGGGTGTCAGCAGCAGGGTCAGTAGGGTGGCAAAAGTCAAGCCACCGGCAATGGCACTGGAAAGCTGCGCCCACCACTGTGTTGACGGAGCGCCCAGCCCCAAAGACGGGGTCAACAGGTCAACGTTGACACTCAGCACCATCGGCATCAGGCCTAACACGGTGGTCACAGCCGTCAGCAGCACCGGGCGCAAACGCAAGCAACTGGTCTCCAGCGCGGCTTCGTAGGCCGCCATTCCCTCTTTTTTCATCTGGTTGTAAGTATCAATCAGAATGATGTTGTTATTCACCACAATGCCCGCCAGCGCGATAATGCCCATCCCCACCATCACAATCCCGAACGACTGGCCGTTGAGCAATAACCCCAGAAGCACGCCAGCGGTGGAGAGAACAATCGCCGAAAGAATCAAAAAACTCTGGTAGAGCGAATTGAACTGGGTCACCAGAATGAGCAACATCATGGCGATGGCGATCAGAAACGCACTGATTAGAAAAGTGGAGGCCTGCTGTTGATCTTCGTTTTCACCGGCAAACTTTACCGACACGCCCTCTGGTGCCTCTGGAAGCCCTGCCTGAAGCGCTTTCAGCAAGCTGTCCACCTGCTCGCCAGGCTGAATGTCTGATTTGATGGTGATCGCTCGCTGGCCGTCTATCCGGGCAATGCTGCCCGTCTTGTTGCCGGGTTGCAGATCAAGAAACTGCGACAGCGGAACCTGCCCCCGCGCTGTGTGAATTGTCTGGCGCTGCAGGTGATCCAGCTCGCGCCAGTTGTTCGGTACCCGCACGGCAATATCCACTTCGTCACGCACGTCTTCGGGCCGGTAGGTTGCCAGTACCAGGCCATTGGTCACCAGGCGCACCGCGCTGCCAATGCTGAGCACATCGGTTCCGAAACGGGCGGCGGCTTCGCGATCAACTTCCAGCCGCCATTCAATACCCGGCAAGCTGCGATCATCCTCAATATCCAGATAGCCACCCTGGGCGCGCATCCGGTTCTCGATCTGGTCTACATAGCCGTCAAGTTTGCTGCTATCACGACTGCTGATCTGCAGCTCTATTGGCTTGCCGCCGGCCGGGCCGTTCTCCTGCTTGCGAAATTCCAGCTTAATACCCGGAATATCCGCAGTGCGAGACAAGAAATCGTCAAGGATGGCACTGGCCGGGCGCCGGGTGAACCAGTCGGTAAACTGGAACTGCAAAACCCCGATGACATCCGGTGCCAATTGCGTGCTGGTATTCAGCATAGACCGGGCGTAAAGGGCTTTTACCTCAGGCATGCCCTGCAAACGGTTCTCTACCTGTCGTACAATGGCATCCCGTTCCAGAACCGAAAGATCCCCCCGCGCACGAACCTGTACCTGGGCAGAATCCGGCTCTACGTTGGGAAAGAACTCCACGCCATAGTTGAATTTGCCATAGGCGACATAAACCAACATAACCACGGCTAGCACGCCCACCAACGTGAAACCTGGATAAGACAGCAAGGTGGAAAGCAACCTGCGATAGCCACCCATCATTCGCCCGCTCTCGCTTGCCACACGAGCCCGGCGACCGCCGCTGACACTTCCCAGCACCGGCAGAAACACAAGGGCCATCGCCAGCGAGGCAATAAGGCAGATAATCACCGTAATGGGCAAAAACTTCATGAATTCGCCCACAACGCCGGGCCAGAACAACAGCGGTACGAACACCGCCAGGGTGGTGGCAGTAGACGCAATAATAGGCCACGCCATGCGGCTTGCCGCCTCCGCCCAGGCACCTTTCACCGTTTGCCCCTCAGACAGATTACGGTCGGCCAGTTCCGAGACCACAATGGCCCCGTCTACCAACATTCCGGCAACCAGAATGAGGCTGAACAGCACCACAATATTGAGGGTGTAACCCATACCCCAGATAACCAGAATTCCGGTAAGGAACGCTCCGGGAATGGTAAGTCCTACTAACATGGCTGAGCGTGGGCCCATGGCGGCGATGATGACGATGATCACCAATACGATGGCGGTCAGCACGTTATTGAGCAGATCACTTAGAATGTCACGGACTTCGTCCGACTGGTCCATGATGTAACGGATATCCAGGGAATCCGGCAGTTGCGGTTGCGCCTGGGAGATCAGTTCACGCACCTGGCCCACGGTGTCGATAATATTGGCGCCCGTGCGCTTGGACACTTCCAGAACAACCGCCGGTTTGCCGTTGATGCGGGCGAACCCCGTTGGGTCTTTGAAGGTACGTTGCAGCATGGCAACGTCACCAAAAGTGACCACTGTGTCGCCATCTACCTTGATGGGCATGGACATCACATCGTCGACGTTCTCGATAACGCCGGGAACCTTCAGCGTCATCCGGCCGTTGCCGGTGTCCAGCGATCCGGCGGCGACTAGCTGGTTATTACGAGTCACCAGGGAACTGAGCTGGTCGAAATCTATGCCGTAGCTCTCCAGAACCTGCGGATCTACCACGATTTCCAGCAAATCTTCCCGGTCGCCGCCAATCTCAACCTCGAGCACCTCGGGAATGCCTTCGATGGCATCCTGAAGGCCGCGGGCAATCGTTATCAGCTCGCGCTCCGACAGCGGCCCGGAAAGACCGATAGAGAGCACCGGAAAGAGCGAGACGTTAATCTCATTCACTCGCGGCTCGTCGGCTTCCCGGGGGAGTTTGCTGCGCGCGGTATCCACTTTTTCCCGAACGTCCTGCATGGCGGTGTCCGGATCAAAGCCGGCATCAAATTCCAGCATCACCGACGCATGACCTTCGGACGCCGTTCCCCGCATTTCCTTAACGCCCTCCAGTGAACGCAGCTCCTGCTCCATGGGGCGCACCAGCAAACGCTCCGCGTCTTCCGGGCTGATACCTTCCAGCGTCATGGAGATATAAATCATGGGGATGGTAATGTCGGGGTTTGCTTCCCGGGGGATGGCCTGAAATGCGGCAATACCGCCCATTGTCAGGAACAACAGCGTGAGCAGCGTGGTGCGGCTGCGATCTATAGCGGCGAAAATAAGGGCGCGCATTCTGCTCAGCCCCGCTCGTCGGCGGCGTCAACAGGATCGACTTGCTCGCCCTCACTGACAAACCCACCGCCACGGGTGATGAGGCGAATTTGATCAGGCAAACCCGTAACCCACGCACCTTCCGTAGACACACTGACCAGCTTTACCGTGCGAAACACCACCCGGTTCTGCTCATCAACGTACTTCACACCGGGGCGACCATCGTCTCCCAGGGACAAGTACGCCGGGGAGATAAACGTTGCCCGAAGTTCCGCCAGCGCAATACGGAGATTCGCACTGCCGCCAGCTATGCGCTTGCGCTCCGGGTTTTCAACGGCAATCTCCACCGCAAAGCTTCGGGTGTCAGGATTTGCGGCACTGGCCACAAACGTCACCACACCATTCAATGCTTCGCCATCCAGCGGGCGCACCTGCACTTTTTGACCCGGCGCCACTTGCGCAACAGATTGCTGAGGAACCTGCCCTTTGGCCTTGAGACGATCTGTGCGAACCAACTCATACAAAGCTGAGCCAACCTGAACCAGGCTGCCGGCCTCAACGTCTTTATCGTTTATAACGCCCGCAAACGGGGCAACAGGCCGCAGATGGGACACCGCGAGCTGAGCATTTTCCAATTCGGCCCGCGCGCCCGCCAGTTCGCTTTCCACATCAAGGATATCGGATTGGGAGGCCAGGTTTTTAGAGCGCAACGTACGCGCTGCGGCCAGATCCGCTTCCAGTTTTTTGGCCCGAGCCTGCCAGCGCTTGACCTCTGCGCCGCGGCCATCTTCAGACAACGTCAACAGCACGTCTCCCGCTTTTACCGAATCGCCCAAGCTCGCTTTAATCGTCTCAACCGTGCCCGCAATCCGGGCACTCACGGTGACCGCATTCCAGGGTTCAAGCTGGCCCTGAAGCAGAAGTCCCGGCTCGTACAATTGTGCGTTAACGGTCGTAATCTGCACCCGCGCCGGCGCCTCTTGGGCAACGTCCGGCTGCGCTGGGGCTTGCGTGCTGGCGACTTTGATCTCGCCCGTAGCCATCCAGATAATCAGAGCGATCACAACCACCAGAGAGAGTCCCAGCGAACTCCATTTTACTTTGTTCATGAAATACCCACACAGCCTGAAATCGGTGAATAACGATCGCAAAAAGTCGTTGTTTGAAAAAAAACAGGATTAAACGGTTGCAACCGGTTTGAAGCGTGGGGTAGATTCTACACAGAATCGTTTTACAAATTCAGAGCCTGTTGTCTATTTTATGAATCTCAACTCAGTGGTTATTCTCGCAGTCCTCAACGTGGTGGTAGTGATACCTTCCGGGGGATTTTGTGTGGATAAGCAGGTGAGATAGAAACAAGCCTGACAAAACACCAGAAACCCCCGGCACCGCAAGGTCCCGGGGGTTTCTTTTTTGCGGAAGAAAAAACGGGAAACACAATAATGAACGGCGCACAGCACATTCTTGAAGCGTTCCACCACCACAACGTTCAGACGGTTTTTGGCTATCCGGGAGGCTGCATCATGCCCCTGTACGATGCCCTTGTGGATGATGTGCTCGTGGAACACGTGCTTTGCCGCCACGAACAAGGCTGCGCCCTGGCCGCAGACGGCTATGCCCGCGCCAGCGCCAGACTGGGGGTTTGCATTGCAACCTCCGGCCCCGGTGCCACTAACCTGATCACCGGCGTTGCCAACGCGCACCGGGATTCCGTTCCCATGCTGGTTATTACCGGCCAGGTGCCCTCCAGTCTGATTGGCACCGACGCTTTTCAGGAAACCGATGTTCTGGGCATGACCCTTGGCATCGTAAAGCACAGCTACCTGGTTGAGCGCGCAGAGGAACTGCCCGGCATTCTGGAAGAAGCCATGGAGCTTGCGCAAACCGGTCGGCCGGGGCCTGTGTGGATTGATATTCCCAAGGATGTGCTGCTTGCAGACATCGCCGCTGTGCCTAGTCAGCCCGTTACGCGATCGCAAACCGCCGCCCCGGATCTGGGGAGCGCGATAGCGTTGTTGCGCGCAGCCCAAAAGCCGCTTTTGTACAGTGGTGGAGGCATCAGCCTGGCCCATGCGGAAGACAGCTTTCGTGAATTTGCTGAGTGCTCGGCACTGCCGGCAGTCGTGACGCTCAAGGGTATCGGAAACCCTGGCAAACACAGCGCCCACAACCTCGGCATGCTGGGTATGCATGGCTCTCGCGCGGCAAACCGGGCCGTTGACGAGTGCGATCTTCTGTTGGTTATTGGTGCGCGCCTGGACGATCGGGCAACCGGCAAGCTGAACGGGTTCGCGCCCAATGCACGAACGATTCACATTGATACCGACGCCGCCGAATTCAACAAGCTCAGAACCGCAGAGCTCGCGATTCGCGGCGATCTGAACGCTATTTTCGGTGTGCTGACGCAAGCTTTCAGAGAAACACCTCTAGCCATTAGCGACTGGCGCAAAGAGTGCCAGACCTGGCGCACGACGGGCGGGTTTCAGGCGGCCGACAATGAAGAGCCGCTGGCGCCGATTACCGGCCCCGCGTTCATTCGCCGGCTGTCTCACATTGCGCCAGATAACACGATTATTGCCTGCGACGTGGGCCAGCATCAGATGTGGGTAGCCCAGTACTACCAGTTTGATCACCCACGCCACCACCTGACCAGCGGTGGCCTGGGCACCATGGGGTTTGGTTTGCCCGCAGCGATCGGCGCCCAGTTTGCGAACCGCGCAACCACCGTTATCAATGTAGCCGGCGATGGCTCCTTTATGATGAACGCGCAGGAACTGGCCACTATTCGCCGGTACAACCTGCCCTTGAAACTTATCATTATGGACAACCAGTGCCTGGGCATGGTGCGCCAGCAACAGGAGCTTTTTTACAACAACCGGGAAAGTCAGATTAACCTCGACGACAATCCGGATTTTGTTGCCATGGCCCGCGCTTTTGATATCCCTGCCCTTAAAATTGAGCGCACCGATCAGGTTCGGCGCGGCATTGAAACCATCCTTGCCTACAACGGCCCGATGCTGCTGCATGTTGCCATTGCCCGGGAAGAAAACGTCTGGCCAATCGTAAAACCGGGTGGAAGTAACAGAGAAATGATTGACGAAGCCCGCCGCGCTTCAGCGGACACAAAGGAGATTGTTGCATGAGCACCGAACGCCACCCCCAAACCACACCCACCTACAAAATCACTTGCCGAATGATTCATGAGGCGGCCGCTCTCGAGCGCCTGTGCCAAGTGGTTCGTATACGCGGATTCCGGATTGCTAAAATGGCGGTAGAGACGTCTGTGCAGAACGCAGAAGAGTCTCTCTATATCGCACTGACCGTCCAAGGTGTTCGGCCGGTCGCCATGCTTCAATCACAGCTGGAAAAATTGCACACTGTGGCGGAGGTTATTCTGAACACCACAGCCCTGGCGCCTGCAGTAGGTCGCACAGCCTGACAGGCCGGGCCGGGACGATGCCAGGGGAAGTCCGTAATGTTCAGTCACGCGTTGCAGTGCCGGGGCTCTGGTCGATGAGCCGGCTCAAAAAAAGCCCCCAAATCTACCAAGCCTTATAGGGCAGAAACTTCCCGTTCATGGTAACCACAACGCGGTCTCCCTTGGGATTCTCTTCCTTCTCGATATCCATGGTGAAGTCAATCGCACTCATGATGCCGTCACCGAATTTTTCATGGATAAGCGCCTTCATCGTATCGCCGTACACACCAATTACTTCGTACAAACGGTAGATCAGCGGATCCTGCGGAACAGCGCCGTCCCAGGCTTTCTTCGGACAAACCTGCAGGGCTTCAGCTACCTGCTTATCCAGCCCCAGGATGTCGCAAAGGCCAACGGCTTTGTCTTCACTCAGGCTGTTCATACCCAGCACGGCTGAGGTTGTGAACACGGGCGACAGGCCAATGGCCTCGGCAATGGATTCCCATGTCATCTCTTTGGTTACTTTGGCTTCAAGGATTTTTGCGGTCATCATTTCTTTGTGCATCATGGCTATGTCCTCTCTGGACTATTAAGCTGGGCTATCAAAGTCAGGCTTTTTGCTGTCATAGCGCACTTTCCCTGCAATGCCATTGCCTTCGCACTCTTGCGGTGCAGAAATAATGGAATGCAGGGCCGTTTACGCGTTCAGGGAGAAACAGTGCAGAGGATATGCCAACTGCTCATATTGGCTGACTTCCCTGGATTTAAATGTTTTAAAAGCCAGGGAAGTCGGAAGTCAGATAAGCTCAACAGCAACCGCCGTTGCCTCACCACCACCGATGCACAGGGCCGCGACTCCACGTTTCAGTCCTTTGTGCTTCAGTGCATTTAGAAGCGTGACTATAATCCGCGAACCTGACGAACCAATCGGATGTCCAAGAGCACAGGCGCCGCCGTAGACGTTCACCTTCTGCGCATCCAACCCCAGTTCGTTGATGGCCAGCAACGAAACCACTGCAAAGGCTTCATTGATTTCGTACAGGTCGACCTCGTCTTTGCTCCAGCCGGCCTTTTTCAATACCTTCTCGATAGCACCTATGGGCGCCAGAGTGAACTCAGCCGGCAATTGGGCGTGGGTGGCATGGGCAACAATCTTCGCTTGCGCTGTCAGGCCGCGGGCTTTTGCTTCCTCAGCAGACGCCAACACAAGGGCAGAGGCACCATCACTGATGGAACTGGCGTTGGCGGCTGTCACCGTGCCGTCTTTTTTGAACGCTGGTTTCAGTTTCGGAATTTTCTCAGGGCGAGCGTTGCCCGGCTGCTCGTCGGTATCTACCTGGGTATCACCACCACGGCCCGATACGGTTACCGCACAGATTTCCGGTTCAAACCAGCCGTTGTTGATGGCCGCGTTAGCGCGATCCAGAGACTGAATGGCAAAGTTGTCCATCTGCTCGCGGGTAATCTTGTAATCGTCTGCACTCTTTTGTGCAAACACCCCCATCAGGTCACCCTCATAGGCATCCTCCAGACCGTCGAGGAACATGCTGTCCATCACCTGGCCGTGGCCCATGCGCATGCCACCGCGGGCTTTTGGCAACAGGTACGGGGCCTGGCTCATGTTCTCCATGCCACCGGCAATCATGATGTTATTGGTGCCGGCTTTGATCTGATCGTGAGCCATGATCACCGCCTGCATGCCGGAACCGCACATCTTGTTCACGGTGGTGCAGCCGGAGCTGTCCGGAATACCGGAAGCGCGGGACGCCTGGCGTGCCGGCGCCTGCCCCAGACCGGCCGGTAACACGCAACCCATGATCACTTCCTGAATGTCGACAGGCTGCAGACCACTGCGCTCAATGGCCGCCTTGATCGCAGTGGCACCCAATTCCGGGGAGCGTACCGAACTCAGGGCACCCATCATGCCGCCCATGGGCGTGCGGGCAGAACCCGCAATCACAACGCTGTTATCGCTCATATTCAAACCTCATGTAGTTCAGACTCGCCCCAGAACAGAACGGGCGATAATTTCTTTCATAACTTCCGACGTGCCGCCATAAATGCGTTGAACACGAGCGTCCATAAACGCACGGGAAATTGGGTATTCCGTGGTGTAGCCGTAGCCACCAAACAGCTGCAGACAACCGTCGGCCACCCGGCACTGCATCTCGGTGGCGCTGTACTTGGCCATGGACGCCGTAGGCGCATCCAGTTCGCCGGTTTCATACTGGTTTATGCACTGGCTGACAAACGCCTTGTTAACCTGGTACTCAGTTTCCATGCGGGCAATTTCAAACCGGGTGTTCTGGATTTGCGCCAGCTTCTGCCCGAACAAAATCCGCTCCTGAGTGTAGGCTATGGTCAGGTCCAGTGCGCCTCTGGCCGCGGCCACGCCCAGGGCGCCAATAACCAGTCGCTCACGTGGCAGTTCCTGCATCAGATAAACAAAACCTTTGCCTTCCTCGCCTATCAGCGCCGAGGCCGGCACCCGCATGTCGGAAAAGAACAGCTCGGAGGTATCGCCGCTGTGCTGGCCTATTTTGTCGAGATTCCGACCCTTGCTGTAGCCTTCAAGCGTGGTGTCCACCAGAAACAGGCTGATACCTTTGGCGCCCGCCGAGGGATCGGTTTTGGCGGCAACAATCACCAGGCCGGCATGCTGACCATTGGTAATGAAGGTTTTTGAGCCGTTCACGATATAGTCATCGCCGTCGCGCACGGCACTGGTGCGCATCGCCTGCAAGTCGCTGCCGGCCCCGGGTTCGGTCATTGCAATGGCGCCAACCACCTCACCCGACACCATTTTCGGCAGCCATTGCTGCTTCTGATCGTCGTTACACAGGTGGCTGATGTACGGGGCCACTATGTCTGAATGCACCATCACGTTGGTTGAGAGCGCACCAAACCCCATGCGTGCCAGCTCTTCACCAACCACCACGGAGTACTGAAACGGGGCACCGCAACCGCCGCAATCCTCAGGCACATCAACGCACAACATGCCCGCATCTCCGAGGGTGTTCCAGAGTTCACGGGGCACCAAGCCGGATTTCTCCCAAGCCTCATAATGCGGCGCCACTTCGGTTTCCAGGGCCTTTATAACGGACGTCCGGAACAGTGCGATTTCTTCTTGATCCACAGAGCTGGTCATAGTGCTCTCCTGCGTGTCATTGAGTTCACTTGGGCGCCATGCGCAAGGCACTGTCCAGACGGATCGTTTCGCCGTTCAGAACCGGATTGCGCACCATCTGGTCCACCATCATGCCAAACTCCTCGGGCTTGCCCAGGCGTTTGGGGAACGGCAGCGTTGCCGCCAGGCTTTCCTGCACTTCTGCCGGCATGCCAGACATCATCGGCGTCATGAACAGCCCCGGGGCGATGGTGTTGACGCGAATGCCTTCACGGGCAAGCTCGCGGGCTGATTGAATGGTCAAGGCAACAACGCCGCCCTTCGAGGCGCTGTATGCCGCCTGCCCGATCTGCCCTTCGTAAGCGGCTACCGACGCGGTGTTGATAATCACGCCGCGTTCACCGTCTGCGTTGGGTTCGCGCTGCGCCATATCAACCGCCGCAAGCCTCAGAATGTTGAAGGTTCCGATCAGGTTGACCTGGATGACTTTGCTGAAGCTCTCAAGAGGCATAACGCCGTTGCGGCCCAGAATTTTAGCGGCCGGGCCAATACCCGCGCAGCTAACCGCGATACCACAAAGCCCGTGGGCCTCGCGGGCCTTCGCCAACGCTGCTTCCGCGCTTTCAGCCGAGCTCACATCGCAGTGCACAAAGACGCCGCCAATATCCGCCGCAACTTTCTCGCCCTGCTCTTTCTGAAGATCAAGGATGGCAACTTTGCAGCCGGCCGCGGCCAGTGCACGCGCTGCGCCCTCGCCAAGCCCCGATGCGCCACCGGTTACAATGGCCGGTACGTTTTTGAATTCCATCACCTTCTCCCTTCACATCACATGTTGTCGGCTGAGCCCGAATCAGATCACTCTTTACGTTAACGTCAACTTTATCCAATTCAGCCTCAAAAAGAAATCAAACTGCACGCATTAGGGAAACGCTGATCAATTAACGAGAGACGACAACTAATCGCAAGCCAACGGAGTTCGGCCTGAGAACTAATTTATTTTCTCGTTCAGCACTCAATATTTATACTTTAGCGACAAAATCGCCAACCTTTTGCCTTAATCTCGA